>WFRF01000081.1 GCA_015486655.1 Caldifarciminota bacterium
ATAATTTTATTTACCTCATTAATTATGGAAGCATCAAACTTATGTTTGAGAGGATCCGCTTTTGGTAAAAGCATGAATCCTCCCCCCAAAAATTTCCCCAGGCCGATTGTTGCCAAAAGTATTTTTCTCTTATCCACAACATCCTCTATGCCAAATGAAATTTCCGTGGCAGTATAAAAGAATATTGTTGATATTATTGATGCCAGGTACTGCAGCGGCCCCTTTAAGAAAGGAAATTTCTTCATATTTACGAGTACAGCCGCATCAAAACCTATTCCCAGACCGTTGATAAAATAGTATATGTCTTTGCCGGCTTTTACCTCCCCAATGGGAAATAATTTTGCTTTTCCCGTACTTAACTTCCTAATAATGGTTTTTATATCATTGGTCCCGTATATACTCCTGACATAATCATCTCCCGAGCCCATGGGAAGCGGTAAAATATTTACCGATTGTCCCACCAGAGATTTAAGTGATTCATTAATCGTCCCATCTCCCCCCATTACAATAATTGTTTTCACCCCTCTTTCTATAAATTCTTTTACAATGCTTTTCTCATGCCCCCTGTATTTTGTACATTTAAAAACAGGCGTATAACCGGCATTGTTAATGACAGATCTCACAAAATCTTTGAATCTCAAAGGTTTTCCCTTTCCTGCATACGGATTAAGTAATACTCCTACCATTAATCTATAATAGAATATTTTAAATTTATGTCAACTCAAAATGATATATTCAAAAAAAACCGCATTCAAAACATAAAATATCATTTTTTAAACATTCTCTGAGCATTTCTTATTCGGTTTTTGCCGTTGACAAATATCCGATGCAAGATTAGAATTTAATAAAAGGAGGTCTTATGAGAATGCTGATCCCCTCAACAGGCGATAAATTGGAATCCCTTCTCGATCAGAGATTTAAACACGCTTCTTACTACATCATTTATGATGGAAAAGAGTTTGAAATAATAGGGAATAATGTGCATCATTCTCATCATCACAAGAGAGATATCGATTGGAATAAATTGGATGTCGTTATTGTTAATCAAATGGGTATAGAGAGCTTCAAGGAAACCCGAGAAAGCAACGTAAAAATATTTTATTCGCCCGTAAAATCCATAACAAATATTTTAAAAGCTTTTAAATCGGGAGAGCTTAAAGAGCTTTCCGAGGAAGAGATAGTCGAAGCTGCACATAAATCGCTTGAAAAACCCAGTTTTAAATCGAGATTCTCCGGGAAAATCAGAAATGGGATAAAACGTTTCGGTAAGGCTAAAATTGGGTTTGGCAGAGGTCCCGGACTTGGCAAAAGACACCATTAAAACAGCAAATTTTAACCTTTTGTGAATGAACTAGAAAATAATTTTATCTTAATACGGCAACTTTTTTTATCACAATATTATTTGGATATTCTTGATTTCATATTAAAACATATTCCTTTACTTGCCATACAATCATTGCGTTATTTTTTCGGAAGGGATAATATCAGCCGTTCTATTCTTCTTAATATAAGAAACAAAAATGAAATAAAAAGTTACAAAAACAAGGTTTATAAAACGGTCATTGCCGTCAGTTACTGCCAAAAGCCGTTAAATTGCCCCGCAGGCAGATTTAATGACAGGTGCATATATGAAAACAGCTCTCCTTGTAATAATTGTCCGGTAGGTGACATTAAACACAAAGCAGAGTTAAATAATATTGAATTTACAATTTTAACAACCTCATTCGAGTTCGCCCGTTTTCATTTACGTAAAATATCTCATTCAGCTTACTCCCGGCGAGTCCTGTATATAATCTCCGTATGTCCTTACGTTTTGTTCTTGTCCAAAATGTTCGCCTTTATTCTCAACATCAAAATTGTACCTTTCTTCTTGACAAAAGGTGGATGTAAAAATAAATATGAGTTTTTAAAAGCCGAAAACGGAGAAAAAGCCATCGTTACAAAATGTTCTCATAATGCACATAGAAATTTTATAGAATTAATGGATTATCTCAGATAAATATTTGAAATAAACTAAGTTTTATGATATATATAGAGAAGTGCCGAAGAGGGGATTTGAACCCCTACGAAGTTGCCTTCACTAGAACCTGAATCTAGCGCGTCTGCCAATTCCGCCACTTCGGCATACGGATTACATAGCATATTTACACGTAGGTGTCAAGCAGGAGGTAATAATGATAATGACCGATATAATACGAAAAAAAAGAAACGGAGAAACCCTATCGAAGGAAGAAATCGAATTTGTAATAGATGGAATCACTAATAGTTCCATTCCGGATTATCAAATAACGGCATTGTTGATGGCTATCTATTTTAAGGGCATGGATGATGATGAAACATCCGTTTTAACCTCCGGAATGATGCATTCCGGTGATATTGTAAATTTAAGTAACATTGTCGGATTTAAGGTTGACAAACACTCCACAGGCGGTGTCGGAGACAAGATATCCATCCCCCTTGCTCCCCTTGTGGCTTCTGCCGGTGTTACGGTACCCATGGTCTCGGGCAGAGGATTGGGGCATACGGGAGGGACACTGGACAAACTTGAGTCCATACCGGGAATGCGTACCGACCTGCAAATTGATGAATTTATAAATCAATTAAAGAGAATTGGCGTTGCCATAATGGGGCAGACAAAGGAGATGAACCCTGCCGACAAAAAATTGTATGCCCTAAGAGATGTAACAGCTACCGTTGAATCGATACCACTTATTACAGCAAGCATAATGAGTAAGAAATTAGCCGAAGGAATAGACGGTTTGGTCCTTGATGTAAAATACGGAAACGGAGCCTTTATAAAAACACCCGATGATGCAAAAATTCTCGCAGAGAAAATGGTAAATATCGGAAAATCCATGAACAAAAACGTTACCGCTTTTCTCACAGATATGAACCAACCCCTTGGCGAAAAGCTCGGCAATGCCCTTGAGATAGAAGAGTCCATCGATATACTAAAGGGGAAGGGGCCGGAAGATGTCAAAGAATTGGTGTTGCAACTTGCTTCGGAGATGCTGATCCTCGGTAAAGTAGCTTCAACCAATGATGAAGCTTTAAAAATATTGAAGAACAAACTCAACAGCGGAGAAGCTTTGAAAAAATTTGAAACTATGATAGAAGCACAAGGAGGAAACACAAAAATCATTGAAAATTATGACCTTTTGCCACACACTGCCTACATTTTGCAGATCCATGCGGAACAGAACGGTTATATTTCCGAAATTGATACATTCGGTATAGGAAATTTCATCGTTCACATCGGAGGCGGGAGAAAAACCATTAATGATAAAATTGATCATTCCGTTGGGGTGCAACTGTTTAAAAAAATAGGCATGAAGGTGGAAAGAGACGATATCATTGCCAACATTCACATAAACAAAATAGAAAATGGTGAGGATTTGGAAAAGATGTTCCGCTCGTTTATAAAAATAAGTAAAAATCCCGTAACACCTCCTCCCCTTATAAAGGAAATCTTAAAATGAAGCGTATAATATTGCTGTTTTTCCTTTTCATACCCTTATATTTGTGTGCGTTTGAAGTCCACCCCGGAGATAAGGGTATTGTTGTAACCGAAATCGAACACGGAAATCTCGATACATTACACTTCATTGTAAAAAATTCTACAGGTGACAACGGTTCCGGTTTCCCTTCAATTTTAATCTCTTTTACTGATTCCATAGCATACAAATATGGTGTTGCAAGTGGCATGAGCGGAAGTCCCGCTTATATTAACAGGAAACTCATCGGAGCTCTTTCATCGACATGGCCATTCCTCAACAAACCACTGGGTAATATAACACCAATCGAAGATATGCATCATTTGAAGGGTAAAACATCCCTGCAAAGCAATTTAAAGAGTTCTGAAATATTTGTTTCATGTGGATCTCCACAGTTTGTCAATTTTGCCGACAGTATTTTAAAAATAAGAATGCTCGATGTTAAAACCGCTTCGTATTCGGACAGCGTTTTCCCCGTGACCCCGGGCCATGCAATAGGAATAGCTCTTATTACGGGAGATATGACAGCGGCTATTGTGGGAACGATCACGGAAAAAAGAGGTAATGAGATCTTCGCATTCGGACATCCTGCCCTAGGGCTCGGGAAATCGAAATTTCCACTCGTATCATGTAAAACCATAACAACTGCAAGTTCCAGATATATGAGCTTTAAGATTCCCGAAATCGGAAAGACAGTGGGAGCCGTTATGAATGACGGGTATTCCGGTATTTACGGACTATTGGGGGAAAAAGCTCCTTTAATTGAGGCGAATATTCACATTGACGGCAATTGTTATCACTATAAATTGGCATCCTCTAAATATCTCTCCTCTTTACTCTTTCAGTTGATTGCTTTTCATGCTTCGTCGAAATCATTCCTTCATTCGGAGAAAAACAGCTTTAGAATGGACTATGAAATAGGAGGAAAGAAATATAAAATCAAGTCGCATATGTTCGGGAAAAGGGAATATGCCCCCTTTAATATAATAAATAAAATTTCATCGTTAATGGACTTAATATACGAAAATGAAAACATGAACTTGGAAATCGATACCATTAATCTGTTTATAAATTCCATCGACAGGAATATTTTTTACGAACTCAAGAGAGTCGGAATAGTGCCGGAGATCTCCCGGCAGACAAAATTATTTAACGTAAATGTTACATTGTCGCATTTCAGGGAAAACGACAGCACTTTTACATTTCTCTTAAGACACAACAGAATAAAACCGGGCAAGTATATACTTTCGCTGATGGACCGAGATGCTTATGTAAATTTTCTGCAAAGCTACAGGATTATTGATAAAGATAATGTGAGGGATATTGTTTCAACGGTAAACAGTTTACCGGAAAAACCTTTTGTTTACTATGTGATATTTAGTTCTGAAAAAGCGTTTATAATAAAAAACATGTACTTTGATAAACTCCCCTTGGATAGTCCTCTTCTCGGACAGTTCAACATAAAACATGTGAAAAGAATCGTTCGCATAGATTCAATCCCCGTCAATTTTGTTCCTGTTGGCTCGGTATCAACATCATTTTTTGTGGAGGCAAAATGAAAAAAATAATTCTATCAATAATTTTGCTGTTTAATTTTCTTTACGGTTCAAATAAAATTCTTAACTATAAAGGCGATGAATTAAAAAACGGCAATGGAAACGGTATAGAAATTCATGAGAATTACATAAAAACCGGGTATAAAATTGAGAAGCTCTTTGATTTTAACGAAGAATACTTGAAATCGATTGCCCCTAACAGAGATACTCTTTATATCGGTACCGGTTTATCAGGTAAAATCTACCGTTGTTTCGGAAAGAATAAATCTGTTCTTGCCGACTCAATAGATGCAAGTGTCAACGTTATTCGTATCTTCAACGGTTCGATTTATGCGGGGACATCTCCTTCGGGAATGCTCTATATTTTCAATAACGGTAAAGCTGAAAAAATTAAAACGGGAGAATATTCCGTCAATGACATAAAAAAAATAGACAACCAAATATATCTTGCAACTTCTTCCGAAGGAAAAATATTTACCTACAACGGCAAAAAACTAAAATTATGGCACCAGTTTAATGCTTCATCCGTAAAAAAGTTGTTCTATTCAACCGGATTAGTTTACGCCTTTTGCTCTGATCCCGCTATAATCTGCGCTTTGGACAAACACGGCACGGTATTAAAATCATACCAATTGGGGGAAGACGAGATTGCGGATGTTTTCATGGAAAACAACTATTTTTACATCTCAACTAACTCAAAAAGAGGCATTAACGGTATACAAGCATCCATTTACCGACTTAAAAAAGATTTTACGTCCTGTTCAAAGTTATACGAATCGGGAAATCCTGTTTATTCGATGACTTCCTACGGAGACAAAATAATCTTTTCAATAGATAACAGAGGAGTTATATGCGCTGTTTATAAAGATAAAATTTCTCTTCACGCCATAAAAATCAGGGAAATTGATAACCTTTTATTCAATACATTTTTACACTACGGAAACAGGCTTTATGCCATTTCTTCCCATAAGGGAGCATTATACACGATCATGAAGAGTGATATGGGATTCTACACAACTAAACCTATCAGATTTCCCACTCCTGTTAGGATTGCTCAAATTATCCCTGTAAGCTCTTTGTATGCAGGATTTTATTATCGTATGGGAAATACCACTTTGGGTGATTCCGTACAATCAAAATGGAAGAGATACGACAAATATCAAATACAACAAATGCCTCCGTCCGTTTATGTCCAGATTAAAACAGATGTTACAAAAAACAGCAAACTCTACGGCTTCAAATTGTTCTATGATATACAAAATTCGCCTCCCGTTATAGATTCCGTTATTCTGTCTCCCCCCGGAATTCTGTATAAAAACGGTTACTTCCCCGGATACAATAAAAGACCTGCGAAAGAAAAACTTTCCCGACTTAAAAATATAGGATTCAGAATAAAAAACAGTGCAAAGGATGCCGAAAACAGAGAACGCTCTATTATAATATACGCTCACAACAGGGATTACGCATCTCTTCTGTACGACGTTAAACTGAAAAGTCTCTTTTCCGGAAAACTGTATGAATTGGTAAAGGGGGACACTTCTCATTTTATGATACTCGAAACCGAAAAATACCCCGATGGTAAATACCAACTCTATGTAAGCGTAAAAACAAAGGAAGGTCTCTCCGCTTCCTATCAAACACCGCCTTTTACCATTGATAATTCATCTCCTGCCGTAACAAATTATAAGTTATCGGGAAAAACCGTACGGTTTTCCGTCACGGACACAACGGGCATTTATGCAATAGAGTATTCTGTTGACGGTTCTGACTGGAAAAGCATAACACTTGATGACACTCAGATATATATGAAAAAGAATGATATAAAGATTAACGTACCTCACTATGATTTTATCATATTAAAGTTAGAGGATGTTTTCGGAAATATCGGTTATTTCACAATAAAAAGGTGAGACATGTATAAGACACTGAAAATCGGCGTATTTTACGGGGGGTGGTCATCGGAGAGAGAAGTTTCCGTTCGTTCCGGGAAAAATGTTCTAAACGCTCTCTTACGTAAAAATTATAATGCTACCGGTATTGATATTACAAGAAATAATATAAAGGATATTGTTTGTTCACATACATTCGATACGGTCTTTTTACTTACACACGGGAAAGGAGGGGAAGACGGAACAATCCAGGGATTATTGGAAAGCTTGAACATCAACTATACGGGTTCGGATGTTACCGCATCTGCTCTATGCATGGATAAGATATTGACAAAATATTTTTTTTCGGGCAATGCCCTGCCCACAGCGCCCTATCATATAATTGACAGTGATCCTTTGGAAAAGAATAATTACAGATTCCCCGCTGTTATTAAACCGCGCAGAGAGGGGTCAAGCGTAGGGGTTTCCGTATTAAATAACATGAACGATCTGCACAACTACCTTAAAGAGCAAAACAATTGTTCGGAGGGATACTTGCTGGAGGATTACATTAAGGGAAGGGAATTCACATGCGGTATAATAGGAACGGGAAACTCTGCAATGGCACTCCCTGTTCTTGAAATCAGACCAAAAAATCAATTTTATGACTATGAAGCTAAATACACAGATGGTATGACGAATTTTATAGTCCCTGCGGAAATACAGCACGAACTAAGTAATAAAATAAAGGAACTCTCCTTAAATGCATACAGGGCTGCCGGGTGCAGAGATTTCGGTCGCGTAGACAGTATTGTATCCGATGAAGGCGATATATATCTTCTGGAGATTAATACGCTACCGGGGATGACGAATCTCTCCGATCTTCCAATGGAAGCAAAAGCTGACGGAATGTGTTATGACGACCTTGTAGAGCACATACTTTTAAGCGCATTAAAAAGGTTATAAATAATAATTGAAAATTAAAAAATATTATTATGAATAATGAATTTATAGCTCTTGATTTTGAAACCACCGGATTAGACAGAGAAAATGACGACATAATAGAGGTGGGGTTAGCCAGGTTTAAGGATGACCTTCTGGTTGAAACGTACTCTACTTTCGTTTTTACAGACAAGCAAATTCCCGAAAATGTGGTTAAGATTACAGGTATTTCCAACAACACATTAGAGCATGCTCCGAAAATAGAAGAAATTTTAACCGATATTTCCTCTTTCATCGGGGATTTGCCCATTGTTGCCCACAATGCCTCCTTTGATATGGCATTTCTTCTGAAACACCTTCCCGGATTGAAAAATAAAGTTATCGACACACTAATTCTCTCTCGCATCCTTCTGCCTCAGGAACACTATTTTTCCCTTGAAAAACTCGTGGACATTTTCGGGATTGTCAATAAAAATGCTCACAGAGCCCTATATGATGCTATTGCCTGTGGCGAATTGCTGTTAAAGTTGTTGCCATTTGCAGGAAATATAAAGGATGAAGAATGGGAAATATTGCTAAAAACTGAAGAATACAACCCTTGCGGTTTAGATGTTCTTTACTCTATGAAATCATCTCCGGGAAAGCAAATTCCTCTTAAAATTAACGATTATTTTATACAGGGAAAAGAAGAAAAATGGGGGGGCAAAATTGATCTTGAGACGGTCTTTTCTCAAAAGGGATATGTCGGTTCCGCTCTTAAATCCTTTGAAGACAGGAAAGAACAACAGAGACTTGCAAAGGATATTTATTCCTCATTTGAACGGGATGAGTTTCTTATTACAGAAGCAGGAACGGGAACGGGGAAAACATTTGCATATCTTTTCCCCTCCATAGATTATGTGCTGAGAGCAGAGGAAAGAGTCATAATTTCCACCCAGACAAAATCTCTGCAAAACCAACTGTTTTATAAAGATCTCCCCCTTGTGTTTAAATTTTTCGACGATATTCCTTCAGCCCAAATATTAAAGGGAAGAGGAAATTATCTCTGTTTGTTAAAGTGGGCAGATATGGTCGACAACCTCCCCCTTCTGTCACAGGAAGAAGTAGCTTTTATTCAAAAATTAACAATTTGGCGATTCCGAACAAAAAGCGGCGACATAGAAGAACTCGGCAATATTAATTTGGAAAGGGAATCCTATTTGTGGCAAAAGATGAAATGTGACGACTTTTTCTGTTTAAATCAAAATTGCCCGTTTTTTTCAAAATGCTATTTTAAAAATGCCCGTAAAAATGCCAAAAACAGTGATGTCGTGGTTATTAACCATTCACTTCTCTTTTCGGATGCGGCAAACGGAAATGTTATACTGGGGGATTATGACCGCCTGATAATTGACGAAGCCCATAACATTGAAAAAAGTGCTACGTCTAATATAGGTATCAGTTTGACTCAAAAGGAATTGGATTATGTGTTTAACGCCTTTTCAAAGAAAAAAAGCGTTTTTATAAAAGAGATAAAAAAATTCTTAAAACCCGAAGAAATTGACTATGTTTCAAAGACATCCGGGGAAATAATGTCCAAAATATCCTACGTATTGTCCGTTGCAAAGGAGAAATATGAGGAGTCCAATTTGTTCAGAACCGTGAAATACAACAATATACAGATATTACTTGACAGGATGGAAGAATCCGTTGAGCCGCTCAACGTGCTGTTTGACAGGCTTGTTAAACAACTGGTTGTTATAAAGGATCGCCTTGAGGATGATGGCGAGAGCAACATGTCTTCCATAATAGACGGCAAAAGATTACAAATTGAAGAAATTCAATTCAAGGTCAACTCTCTTTTTTCCCCCTATGATGATAATATGTCTTATATAATGGAATCCAGCGGAAAATTGAGAGATATAAAATTATCTTCCATGCCTATTTACATAGGCAATATTTTGGGAGAAATTCTTTTTGATAAAGTTAAAACGTTAATTACTACCTCCGGGACTACTGCAATTGACGGTGATTTCTCCTACTTTTTGGAACGGACCGGTCTGCTGAATTATTCCGAGATCTCCATTACCCAGATATACTCATCCCCATTTGATTTAAACGTGCAATTAAAAACCGCAATATGCGAATTTATAAATGATCCCAGCGATCCACTTTTTTATAACGACATGACTCCCGTAATAAAGTCCATACTTCAGTCCATCCCCAAAAAAACCATGATTCTTACAACAAGTTACACGATGTTGAA
>WFRF01000082.1 GCA_015486655.1 Caldifarciminota bacterium
GGTTATAGTTAATTTTAATTATTCTCCGGAAAAATTCAGAGAATTTTATAACAAACATCCAAACGCTTCATACGGATTACATGTAAATTTGACAGACGGTTTTCCTTTGTCGGACATTAAAGATGTGAGGTCCATTGTAAACAGCAAAGGTATGTTTTATAAAACCGACATATTTCTGTTTAAGGTACATTTTATGAATCCTTATGAAATACGGAAGGAAATAAATAGGCAAATTGATTATTACATGAAATCGGGCATCCCTCTCACACATTTGGACTCACATGCCCATGTATTTTGGGTTTCCGGGGTAATGAGGAAATTGCAAATGGAAATTGCGAGTAAATACGGGATACCTTCCCGCTTCCCTAAGGTTACCGATGTGAACAACAATGCGTTGCTATTTAAGATACTCAAACTTTATCTGAATTTACATAAAAACAATATGCTGAAACATGTAAGAATGCCCGATGCACTCATAGATTTATTCGGCAAGAAAATTGATAAAGGTTCCGTTGAAAAAAACATAAGAGCCGTAAATGACGGTATTACCGAATTATTGACACACCCCGGATATGCTTGTTGTGAAGAATTTTATGAAAGAGAAAAACAACTGAAAATTCTTAAGTCGGACTGGTTTTTGAGTTTAATAGAGAATTACGAATTAAAATTGTGCAGTTTTAGTGCACTGTGAGGTTTGAATGAAAGTTATCGTAACGGGAGGAGCCGGGTTTATAGGCTCCAATTTGACTCGCTTAATGCTTGAAAATGGTTATGGTGTTGTTGTTATTGACAACCTGTCAACCGGGAGTAAAGACAATCTGCCTGAAGGTGTCGAGTTTTTGAACCATGATGTAAGTGACGGAGGAATTACAGATGTAATTGCCCGCCAGAAAGCTGATTTTATTTTTCATCTGGCAGCACAGATAGATGTCAGAAAATCTCTTGAAGACCCTGTTAAAGATATTGAAACTAATACGATAGGGACGATTAATATATTAAACGGCATAAAGAAGGCGGGAAAAGGGAAAATTATTTTTTCTTCAACCGGCGGTGCAATGTACGGAGAATGCCAGGAGCCGGCCGGTGAAGAGAGAAGGGAAAATCCCGAATCCCCCTACGGTATCTCAAAACTAAGTTCGGAACATTATATCAAAGTGTATTCAAGATGGTTTGATATTCCCCACATAATAATGAGATTGGCAAATGTTTACGGTCCGTTCCAGAGCATGAGGGGGGAGGCAGGTGTTGTAGCAATATTTATTGAACAAATCTTGAATAAGAAAAAATCGAAAGTATTCGGTTTCGGTGATATGGAAAGGGATTACATCTATGTAAAAGATGTCGCAAATGCCGCATACCAACTGGCTGTTAATGTTAATAACGAAACAGTTAATATTTCCACGCGTAAAAGTACCTCCAATCTGAAACTTTATAAAATGCTGTGTGATATAATGGGGGTTGATTATAACTACGAACTTGCAGAAGAAAGAAAAGGAGAAATAATAAAAAGCGTTATGGATAATAAAAAATTGCTCTCTTTGATTGGAGACTTTACAATTACACCCATAGAAGAAGGCCTTGGAATGACCGTTGAATGGTACAAAAATCGTGAGGTAAAGTAATGAAACATGATATTTTTACGGCCAAAAGATTACTGCTTGTTGAACCGTCAATTACACTTGTTATTACGGGAAAAGCTCTTGAGCGCAGAGATGCCGGAGACGATATAATGATACTTTCGGCAGGAGAACCTGATTTCATCACGCCGAAATATATAAGGGATTATGCTATTGAAGCTATTAACAGAGGTTTCACGCATTATACGAAAACAGCCGGTATATTGCCTTTGAGAGAATTGATTGTAAAAAAGTTAAAGGAAGATAATAACCTTGATTATGAACCTTCCGATATAATTGTATCGACAGGTGCCAAGCAATCGATATACAACGTTATGGAATCTATTCTCAATGACGATGACGAAGTTATCATCCCTTCCCCCTTTTGGGTCAGTTACCCTGAAATTGTTCGCCTTGCCGGGGGTAAGCCTGTTATTGTAGACACGGAAGACGACGGTTTCATTCTTACTGCGGAAAAACTGAAAAAGAATATTACAAACAAAACAAAGGCAATTATACTTAACACACCGAACAATCCAACGGGGATGGTATATTACAAAGACACGCTTGAAGACTTGGCGGATATTATTGTGGAAAACGATCTTCTCTGCGTTTCGGACGAAATCTATGAAAAGGTATTATACGACGGGAAGAAACACTATTCAATAGCCGCATTGGGAGAAGACATAAAAAATAATACGGTTATAATTAACGGATTTTCAAAAGCATATGCAATGACAGGTTGGAGAATCGGTTATGCTGCAGGTCCGGAATTTATAATTAAAAACTGTTTGAAATTACAGGGACATTCCACTTCATGTCCCTCTTCAATCGGCCAGGCTGCAGCATATGCGGCATTAAAAAATAAAAATGAGGAATTTGATAATATGCTCGCTACTTTCGACAAGAGAAGAAAGTTTATTATGGAGAAATTGGACAAACTCGAAGGTATTTCTTATATCAGACCGGAAGGAGCGTTCTACTTCTTTATAAATGTTTCAAAATTTTACGGGAGAAAGGGTGTTAATGATTCCCTTTCCTTCTGTAATTTTCTGCTAAAAAACGGTAATGTGGCGGTAACGCCCGGTAAAGCATTCGGAATGGATGATTACATAAGGATAAGTTATGCAGTATCAACCGCCGAGATAGAAAGGGCGATGATAAAATTTAAAAAAGTATTGGAGATGTTAGTTGAATAAATTCATAGACAAGGCAATAATCAGGATAAGATCCGGCAAAGGCGGTGACGGTTCCATACATCTCCACAGGGAAAAGTACAAGCCGAAAGGCGGACCCGACGGAGGAGACGGAGGTAAAGGGGGAGATGTGATAGTTGTGGGAGACAACAATCTTTCAACTTTAAGAGATTTTAAATATATGAGGAAATTTATTGCAGAGGACGGTGGAAACGGCATGGGGAACAATAAACACGGGAAGGACGGGAAATCCGTTTATATAAAAGTCCCTCCGGGAACGAGGGTTTTTGACCATAACATGGGTACAATGATGTTTGATGTGTTAAAACACGGAGAAGAACATATAGCGGCATACGGAGGCAGAGGGGGGAGAGGCAATACACATTTTAAATCCTCAGTGAGACAAGTCCCCTTATACGCAGAGGAAGGTAAACCGGGGGAAGAGAGGATACTGAGACTTGAACTGATGCTTATAGCTGATGTGGGACTGGTCGGTTATCCCAATGCCGGTAAATCTACTTTTCTGAGTTCTATCTCCGATGCTCACCCCAAGATTGCAAATTACCCTTTTACGACATTGATACCGAATCTCGGGATATACACCGATGACAGAGTAAAGATAACATTTGCCGACATTCCGGGAATAATTGACGGAGCTCATGAAGGGAAAGGGCTTGGATTCGAATTTCTAAGACACATTTCAAGAACATCAATACTTCTGTTTATAATTGATGTTACGGAGGAGGATCCCATAGGCGAGTACAACAAACTGCTTACGGAACTTTCCATATACGACAGAAAAATGCTGAATAAAAAAAGGGTCATTGCTTTCAACAAGACGGACAAACTGGATGACGAAGAGAAATTAAAATCCATTGGTAATATTGGGGAAAAACATTTCTTTATCTCAGCAAAGGAAAAAACAGGCTTGGAAGATTTGCTCAAATATATTAAAGAATTGATATATGGAAAATAGAGATATTGCCCTTTTGTCTTCTATAGAACAAATTACCGAAAGGGAGATATTTTTACTTCTTGAGAATTTTGATAATATAAAAGGGATTAAGGACGCCGATAAAAACCGTTTGTCGGAACACGTGGGCATAAGAAAAAAGATAATTGATAGAATTAAAAACGAAGAATACGATATAAAGCTCTTAAAACGCATAGAAACTCTGAATATAAAGATAATTCCGTATACAAGCGAATATTACCCAGAGAAATTACTTAGATGCAAGCCGTTTCCACCCGTTTTGTATATTAGAGGCAAGAAAGAGCTGCTAAAACAACCGGGCGTAGCAATTGTAGGGAGCAGAAGATGTTCATATTACGGAAAGGAGATTGCGGAAAAATTTGGCAGAGAGCTGAGCTTAAACGATGAAGTGGTTTTTAGCGGAATGGCTCTGGGGATTGACAGATATGCCCATATAGGCGCTTTAAACGGAAACGGTAAAACAGTAGCCGTTCTCGGAACAGGCATAGATATTATATATCCCGCCTCCAACAGGGATATTTACAATGAAATAACGGAAAAAGGTTGTGTGATTAGCGAATTCCCTCCCGGAACAGGTCCCTTCAAGCAAAATTTCCCATTTAGAAATAGAATAATTGCCGGGCTTTCCAATGGGGTTTTGGTGGTTGAAGCCGCTTATAAAAGCGGGACATTTAAAACCGTGAAATGGGCTCTCGATTTTGGCATAGATGTTTATGCCATTCCCGGGGATATTAACAGGATTACAAGCCAAGGAACCGATTTGTTAATCAGAGAGGGGGCAACCCCCATAGTATCCGTAAGAGATCTATTGGGTTATATGGGAAAGAATCGGGAAAAAACTAAAAACGAAGAGACAGAAAATGAAAATGAGTCGAAACTTGATAGTATAAGCAAGAAGGTGTATAATAAAATAAACGTTAATTCGGTTCATTTTGATATGTTGATTGAACAGACAGGGTTGTCCATCTCGGAATTATCGAATATTGTTATGAATCTTGAATTATTGGGACTTGTGGAAAAATTACCGGGAAACTATTTCAGGAGAGTGTAAATGGGATTACTCGGCGCTCATGTAAGTACATCGGGGGGGATATACAATGCAATAACAAACGGTGAAAAAC
>WFRF01000083.1 GCA_015486655.1 Caldifarciminota bacterium
CAAGCCTGAGAAGAGACATCATATTAAAGATTTCATTGTCGTTAATTAAAAGTGTGTTCTTAAACACGGCATAATTTCTTATAATGCGATCTCTGAATTTTAAATTCTTAAATAGCTCTTCTCTGTACCTGCGCTCGGTCTCCTTTATCTGTATTAAAGCTTTCGTGGCAAAATCTATTATTTCGTCTTCGGCAAATCCTATTGTCATTTTGTTAGTCAGAATAAAAAACGAGGTTTCTCCGTAATTGTAATTCGGGAAATTTACCAGCTCCATATTTAAACCGGCGGCTAATTTTTTCACAAAATTTAATTTATTCTTAAAAACAACACCCGGCAAATCAATCAGAAATTTGATTCTAAACCCCGTACCGGTATCATTGAGAGAAGATGTCAGATAACCAAAAGTGCCGTTAAATGAATAATTAAAATAATTTTCCAGATACTGTTCAATGTCATATATATACGAATAGCCTTCCCTCAGAGAATCCTCTTTAACATTTATTGCAAAAGTAAGATGATTGTCCGCATTTGTTATTAGGGATAAATTTAAGTCCCTGCTGATGGCAAATCCGACTTTATCTTTCTCCGTTTTAAACATGGCTTCTCCGTATTTCAAATACTCTTTAAGAGCACTAAATTCCACATCGGACAAATCGATACCGTAAAAGTAATAAAATAATTCCTCCCCATTGTTGTAATTTTCAAGAATCGAGAATACATTTTTGGATAATCCTATTATGTCAATAGTATTCGCTCTTTCCGGGAATTTATAACCTTCAATATTACGGTAGAGGAACATTCTACTGAAAAGCACAATATCGGGATATTTGGCTTCCCATTCAAGCCATTTGGGTACCCTTCCTAAAAGGGATTCCAGCGGAGATGTTTTAACTCTCTGCATTTAACTGCTCCTCTATTAATTTTATATCTTCGTTTATCTTATGCGCCTTTTCGTAATCTTCCTCTCGTATAGCTCTTTTTAGATCTCTCTTCGATTTAAAGTAGGCATTTTTCAGAATCTCCCTCTTTTCCGATTTCTTTGGAGCCATTCCCACATGCACAAAAGTACCCTGAGTATTCTTCAATGTCTTTTCCACAAAATCGGAAAATACATTATAACAAAAGGCACATCCGGGCCTTTTGTCATTCTTTAAGTCCTCTTTCGTTTTGCCGCAATTAGGGCAAATAGTGTTCATTTCAAGTTTCATTGTCTATACTTATATCATACTGATTTTCTACTTTTCCGTCAATAAGATAAACGGTTTTATCAGCATATTTTTCAATTAATCGGTTATGCGTAACAATTGCAAATGATATATTTTTCTCATTCAATATGTTTATGAGAATTTCCATTACATTTTGACTGGTTTTCCTGTCCAGATTACCGGTCGGTTCATCTGCAAAAACAATGGAAGGCTCCGTTATCAAAGCTCTTGCGATTGCAACTCTCTGCCTCTCTCCTCCGGATAATTGTGCGGGTTTGTGCCTTTCTCGTGAAACTACGCCTAATTCATTCAAAAGCTCTCTTCCCCTTTCCGCCGCAATATTTCTACTAATTCCCTGTATCAATAAAGGCAACATAACATTTTCAATGGCATTAAATTCGGGAAGAAGATGGTGAAATTGAAATACAAATCCGAATTCCCTGTTCCTTATCTCCGACAACCCGTCATCATCCATTTTCATAATCGGATAATCCTTGTAAATTATCTCACCGTTGTCAGGTTTGTCTAGCAAGCCCATTATATGTAACAGCGTGCTTTTACCCGCCCCCGAGGGACCTACAATTGCCGTAATACGCCCCTTTTCAAGATCAATATCAACGTTATGTAATACCTCCACGGGGACTTCGCTGTCCCTGTATGTCTTTTTAATATTTCTGAGCGACAATATACTACTCATACCTAATAGCATCCTGCGGCTCCATTTTCGAAGCCTTGTAAGCGGGATATAGCGTTATTAAAAAACTTATGGCAAGGGCACAAAGCGAAACGATTAAAAAATCGCCTATGTGCATCTTTACGGGCAACGTATCAATGAGGTAAACATCTTTCGGTATACTGATAAAATGGTATTTTTTGAGGATGAAAGAGATTATAAAACCTGCTATATTTCCGAATACCGTTCCTATTACACCAACAATGACCCCCTGAATAATAAAAATAGCCTGAATGTCTTTTCTCTTTACCCCCATCGCTCTCAATATTCCTATTTCCCTTGTTTTCATGGTAACAATCATAAAAAGTGTGGCTGCAATGTTAAAAGCGGCGACAAGCGTGATGAAACTTAATATGATAAACATCCCGAATTTTTCCAGTTTCAGAGCGGAGAAAAGACTCGAGTTCAAATCCATCCAGTTATTTGTCCGATAGGGATATCCCAAATCCTTTTCCAGTTTAGCGCCGAACTTTCGTGCATTGTATATGTTTTTTATCTTCATCTCGATACCGGTCACTCTGTTACCGATGTCCATCAACTTTTGAGCATCTTTAACAGATATATATGCAAGCCCGGAATTGTACTCATACACACCGACATCGAAAATACCACTTACCGTGAACACTTCCGTTTGGGGTATCATGCCGAGCGGAGTCATGGTTGTCGTATACGGGGAAAATACCTTAATTTTATCGCCTACATGGATGCGCATATTATCAGCCAGTTCGCTGCCGACGACAATTCTTTTGTCACCCAACTTAAATTTTCCGTCAATTATGTGCTTGGTTACATCGGATACACTCTTGCCGTGAGTAATATCAAATCCTCTCAAAACGATACCATCGGTATAATTTCCGTTGTTCAGAATCACCTTCGTGTATATGAAAGGGGAAGCCGCCGTCACATTGGGATATCTCTTTATAACATTTAAAAGAGAATCGTAATGAGATATGGGCTCATTATAATATCTGAGCAATATGACATGGGCATTTACACCGAGAATTCTGTCCCTGATATCCTCCTGCATCCCGTTCATAACAGGCAGTACCACAAGTAGTGCGGTAACCCCGAGAAATATTCCGGCAATGGAGATAATTGTAGTAACCCTTTGAAACGTGTTCTTCCCCTTTGCCCAGAGGTATCGTTGCGCTATAAAATACTTGTACATTATTTACTTTTCAGCAGCGGAAACAGTATCACATCTTTGATTGTTTCCCTGTTTGTGAGCAACATAACGAGTCGATCAATGCCGATACCAATACCACCTGTGGGAGGCATACCGTATTCCATTGCTTCAATATAATCTTCGTCTATCTCTTGCACCTCCATCTCTCCTTCCTGTCTCAATTTCATCTGATACTCAAATCTTCTTCTTTGGTCAATGGGATCATTTAATTCGCTGAAAGCATTTGCGTACTCTGTCCCCAAAATGAGCAATTCAAAACGCTCAACCTTCTTATTATCTTCTCTGTGTATCTTGGCAAGAGGTGAAATTTCCACCGGTTGGTTGATAACAAACGTGGGGTTAATTATATTCTTCTCGACCATCTCACTGAAGATTTCATCTATGATTTTACCTCTTCCGACTTTTCCTTCTATGTCTATTTCATGATTTTTGCAAAACTCGGTCAGTTCGGCATCATTCATCTCCTTGACATCAATATCCGCAAATTTTTTAATCGCATCATAATAATCGATCCTTTCCCAATCGCCGGCAAGGTCTATTTCCTGTCCGTTATACTCTATTTTTTCTTTCCCAAACAGCTTTTTTGCCATGGTCTGTATCAAATTCTGGACAAGGTCCATCATATCGTAATAATCGGCATAAGCTTGATAAATCTCAATCATGGTAAATTCGGGGTTATGCGTTTTGTCTATGCCCTCGTTCCTGAAATCCCTTGCAATTTCGTACACTCTCTCCAGACCTCCTACAACCAGTCTCTTTAAATATAGCTCATCGGAAATTCTTAAATAGAGATCCATATCAAGTGTGTTGTGATGCGTGAGGAACGGTTTTGCAAATGCTCCTCCGTAACGGGGTTGTAAAACCGGAGTCTCCACCTCCACGAAATCCCTGTCATCAAGATAATTTCTTATGAATCTGATTATATCCCTTCTCTTCAAGAATGTATCTTTTGTGTCATCATTCATTATCAAATCAAGATAGCGTTTTCTGTATTTCAGCTCTATATCTTGTATTCCATGGTACTTTTCGGGCAAAGGCAAAAGACTCTTTGCCAGCATTTCAAGTTTTTTAACGGCTATCGTTGTCTCTCCCCTGTGGGTTACGAAAACCTCTCCCTTAACGCCGATTATATCACCTATATCCAGCAACTTTACGTTTTCATATTCATCACCGAGCAAATTTATGGTGATATACAATTGAATCAATCCTTTTCTATCCTTTATTTTAATAAAAGTTGTCTTACCCTGCCTTCTCATCAACATGATTCTTCCGGCGACACTTACTTCCGATTTATCGGCAATCAGTTTTTCCTGATTTTCAAATATTTCCGAAGAAGTATGCGTAACATCAAATTTATAAGGATACGGATTTATCCCCTTCTCTTTCAACTGTTCCATCTTTTTTATTCTCTGTTCTCTATACTCTTCAATACCAGCCATTACGCCTCCTTGGTTGCATTGACCCTTTTTAACAGGTAACCTTTAATAAATTCATCTATATCACCGTCCATTACCTTATCTATATTTCCGATTTCTATGTTCGTTCTGTGATCCTTTACAAGTGTATACGGTTGGAAAACATACGATCTTATCTGATGTCCCCAGGATATATCCGACTTTTCCTGAAAAGCATCTTTGTTTTTTTCCTCTTCCACCCTTCTGAAATGCTCGTAGAGTTTCGCTTTCAATATTTTCATGGCATTTTGCCTGTTTTTAAATTGTGATCTCTCGGTCTGTGATTGGGCGGTAATCCCCGTGGGAATATGGATTAACCTTACGGCGGTGCTGACTTTATTTACATTTTGTCCGCCGGGACCTGAGGATCTGAACATTTCCATCTTTATATCCTCTTCGTTTATCTCCATTTCCACATCTTCAATTACCGGATAAACGTAAACAGATGCAAACGATGTATGTCTTCTGTGATTAGAATCAAAGGGTGAAATTCTGACAAGTCTGTGTATACCGGATTCCGATTTTAAAAATCCATAGGCATATTCACCGTTCACCTCTATCGTAACATCCTTTATCCCCGCTTCATCTCCTGCCTGCCAATCAAGTAATTTATAACTGAAATTTGATCTATCAACCCAGCGGGTGTACATTCTGAACAGCATACTTGCCCAGTCGCAGGACTCCGTTCCCCCGGCTCCCGGGTGAATTGTCAAAATTGCATCATTTGAATCATACGGGCCGTTTAAGAGATTCTCCATTTCGAGTTTCTCGACATCTCTGCTTAATGTGTCAATATCCTTGTTCAAATCACCCTTTTCCTCATCATTAAGTATCTCATAAAATTCTTTAATTTCCTTATATCTTTTATCAATTGAATTGAATGTTTCAATAAGACCTTTTAGTTTTTTGTACTCTTTTATTGTTTTGTTTGCAGAGAGCTGATCTTTCCAAAAATCAGGGGCATTTACAACTTTGTTCAGCTCCTCTAACCTCTCTTCCTTTGAAGACAGGTCAAAGATACCTCCTGAGTGATTCGATTTTTTCGCCTATATCCGCCAATAATGATTCGTAATTTTCCATATATATACCTCGCCTGGATTATATCCATTATTTCGCTAAATGTCAAGAAAATAGGCTTATATATATAGGTAGGAACTATGAAGTGAGAAGTAGGAAGTGCCGGAATCAAGTCCGGAATGACAACACTGCGACTATCGTCGCAAGTAATCAAGTGAGAAGTGACGAGGCTTCACCTCAAGTGAGAAGTGGGAAGTGATATAAATGGAAGATTTTGTTTATTTTCTAATAAATGCGTCTTACATTCATGCGTGTATACATAAACGGATTGAGAGATGTTTCCGAAAAGTATTTCTTGTCAGTACCTATATAGTTCTTTCCGAGTGTTTCGAATATATTCCCCGAAAGGAGAAGTTGAGGAAGCATGCCTATAATTTCCCCGTTTTCCATTAAAACGGAAAACTGAACGGGAATTGCATAATCCCCTTTATCATCCACACTGCCTCCCCCCATTATTATGGGAAGAATCGCTCTCTCAGGCGTTTCGATAGTTTGCATATCATCAAAAAGCAACGAATTTGCCAAGGTTTGGGGGGACTTATTATAATCGGGTTTTATCCCGTTTCCCGTAGGTTCTTCATCATATAGGGCTGCAGTCCGTCTGTCGTAAATGAGGGTTTCAAA
>WFRF01000084.1 GCA_015486655.1 Caldifarciminota bacterium
CTCCTCGTAACTCCCTATTTCATACATAAAATCCCAATCGTTGCCAATCCCATCAAACTTGAGAGAAACGGGCTTTCATCGGTCAATACAATGAATCTCATCAACAAAAGATTCGGTATGTCTGCCGACTACTTAATGACAACGGCAAACAGCGTTGATGAATCTTATGGCTTATACAGCAAAATTAAAAAGGTCCCCGGTGTCGGGTTTGTAGACTGTATTAATCTGTATATCCCGTCACAAGCACACCAAAAGGCAAATTT
The DNA here is from genome assembly GCA_015486655.1 of Caldifarciminota bacterium. Classification (GTDB taxonomy): domain Bacteria; phylum Hydrothermota; class 32-111; order QNBC01; family QNBC01; genus QNBC01. The sequence goes on from WFRF01000084.1 coordinate 264, forward strand.
ACCTTATCTAAAAAAAATTAATAATAGAATCAGAAATAAAAAAATCGGTAGGATGAATAAAAAACTGCTTCTTCTACAATTGAATCGTCTAAAAGATAATATAACAGAGCTTCGGAGTACGGCATATTTAGCCGGATTTGACAGAGTTTATGAAGCAAGCGATGCCCTTATAAAATCCGGGGATTTCGACAGTCTATACGAAAATATAAGCAAAGCTTCATTGCCGCAGTTAAATAAAATGAACAGAATATTCTACAATACGTTAAAACCTGCTGTTATGAAATCCTCCGCACCACATTTCATTGAACTTAATATGATACCGGCTTCCATAAAAAACAGGTATATGTCTAAAGACGGCAAGCTTTTCCTTTTGAGCATTTACACCGATCGGAATCTTTGGAACCAGATGAATAACGGTAAGGCATTTAACGAAATAAACAAAATCAAACCGGTTACGGGTATGGTTGTCCTGATGAACATATTGTGGAACGAAGGGAAAAAAGAATCAGGCCATGCATTGCTTCTGGTATTCATAACAATCTTTATCATATTGTTATTAGATTTCAGAAGTCTTAAAGCAGCAATTATTGCAATGTTACCCGTTACATTTGCCACACTTTTTACTCTTACAACAATGGGATTGCTCCGTGTTCAACTTAATTTTATGAATGTTCTTGCTCTCCCGCTTATTATAGGTATCGGTGTTGACGATGCCGTTCACATTATTCATCGTTATCGAAAGGAACATTCCGTAAATTTCGTTTTTACACATGTGGGAAGAGCAATTCTGTATACTTCTCTCACAACAATGGCGGCATTCGGTTCACTCCTTCTTGCCAAATATAAAGGATACCCCACATTCGGAGCCGTTGTTTTGATCGGTGTGACACTGGCTTTTATTATGACAATAATATTAACTCCGCCGCTTCTCAAATATATAAAAAATTAAAAAAATTCTCTATTAAATACACAATAAACCGGCTTTCAAGCCGGTTTATTCAACTGTGCAATAAATTTTGAGTTTAAAATCTTTTCATTATGTCAATGGATTCCGGGGAATTCCCCACACTTATAAAAAATGAGAATTTGTGATCACCGTTAGTATTATTTGTTACATACAAATATTCAAGCCCTGCTTGAAATTCTCCGAAAATATTTTTGAACCCAAAATCAAGATCGGTGCTGTAAATATACGATGGGTTAAAGGAGCTGAAACTTTCGTTTAAAAAAGATAACTTATTTGTGTTCTGAATATAGATTATTTTATTTAAATAATATCTGAGAGCAATTCCTGCCGTTCCCATATATTTGCTTGTAAAACTCCTGTCATACATAAATCGGTATGAATGAGAGGGGATAACATAAGGATAATCAATAAAAACATCGGGCAATAGCATCTGATGAGGATAAATAAGAGAAATTAATCCCACCTGAGAAACAAACCTTATATTTAAATTGTTTGATATTTTAACGGATTTCAAACCGTCAAAAAGGAACTTACCATATGAATTACCGACTTTCATGGATTTAATATCATATGGGGTTCCTGTGGTATTCGGTAGGTTAATACCGAGATAGAGATTGATCCTTGAACCGTTATCGTTGAATTCGAATCTGTTTATCGAGTTAAAAATATAGTATATACCGGCATATGCCTTATACAAATCATCGTCTAAATAATCTTTGTATTTGTTTCCTAAAATAAAGGAAATAATGGAATTATCATTAATATTGTAACCCGCCAGAAAATTGGCATTCAAAAATCCCTGATAAAAATAGTAATTATCCCAAATGCCGTTCAATTTACAAACAAAATAATTTACATGAAACGATGAGATATACTTGGTATAAAACAGACTCGGGAAAACGAGATTTACGGAAACACCTTTCAAATAATTGCCCACAAAACCGTAAATATTGAACTGTCCTCCCTTGTTGAGTAAGTTGGTTTTTTCATACCTGCCGAATATGTTTATTCCGCCGTTTGAATCGTAAAATCCCCCGATTCCCAATTTATTGCTTTCAACGGTTTTTAATTGAAGTTTTAAATTTATTTCACAGGAATCATTCATTGTTATTGATGGGGTAATCCTCTTAAAGCCTCCGATGGAATAAAGTTTAAATATGCCTTTCTCCAATTTATCAAAGGAAAATTTGTCTCCCTCATGCATATCAAGAATGTTGTTGACAATTATAAATTGGAATTTATTGCTTGCATTCATCTCAATTTGACCGATTTTACAACTATCAAGTCTGCTCTTTTTATATAAAGCTCTCTCAGCCTGATAATTTTCCCTTCGTTTGATTTCTCTTTTAAGTTCGGGCATAGCCTTCATGGCAGCTTTGTATCCGAGATCAATAAGCTGTCTTGCTTTATCGAATTCCGACCCTTTGAAGTTCCCAACATCCGGTCTGATGTAACAACCCAATTTTTTCAATGAATCCACATTGGCACTTTTGGTCAAAATATCTATCAATGAAAATCCGATATTGAAGAGGTTCAAGTCTTCGGAATCGAGATTCTCTTTATTGCTCGACACATCCACGGAAATTACATAATCCGCACCGAATGTATCTCTGACTGCTTTTGCAGGCAAATTATCGTATAATCCCCCGTCAAACAGAATACTGTCCCCCAATTTTACCGGTCTGAAAATAATGGGAATTGCCATGCTTGCCCTGACGGCTTCAGGTAAATCTCCGTGGGTGAAAATTAATGATTTGTTTGAGTTTATATCGGAAGCAGTACATAAATAAGGCTTCCATAGCCTGCTAAAATCTCCATTAATCAGAAGGTTTGAGCCTGCTAAATACTTGAATATCTCAAAATTTATAATTCTATCATCGACGATAGATTGGGGCAATTGGAATTTACCGTTTTTTATCTCGAGATTTATAAAGGTGGGAAATGAATTTATATCATAATATATGGGGCGTTTTTCAATTATCGGGACATTAAGAAACCAATTTTGCAAGTTCGTATTAACAAAGATACTTTCAATTTGAGCGGCACTGTAACCTGAAGCCCAAAGTGCTCCTACTATGGCGCCCATACTTGTCCCTCCCACAAAATCCACGGGAATATGATTTTCCTCAAGAGCTTTCAGAACCCCGATGTGAGCCAATCCTCTGGCGCTCCCCCCACCGAGGGCAAGACCTACCTTCATCTCCCCGAACATAAAAGAGGGAATGAAAAGAAAGATTAAAATAA
>WFRF01000085.1 GCA_015486655.1 Caldifarciminota bacterium
GGACCGATGCCCCTCTTTGTGGTTCCCAGGCTGCCCTTTCCTTTATACTCCTCAAAATAACCGTCAAATTCTTTGTGAAACGGAAAAACAAGGTGAGCCCTCTTACTGACAAATAATTTACCGGGACATTTAATTCCGTAACCGTTTAAAACGGAAATTTCTTCGGCAAAGATTTCCGGGTCAAAAACTACACCGTTGCCAATCAAGCATATTGTGTCACGATGTATGATTCCGGAAGGAATTAAATGTAATTTTATTTCGTTCCCGTTGTAGTAAACCGTATGTCCCGCATTTGCCCCTCCCTGGAATCTTACGACTACATCGGCTTCATCGGAAAGTTTGTCAACTATCTTGCCTTTCCCCTCATCTCCCCATTGTAATCCCAGAACTACATTAATAGGCATATTTACTCCTGATTAAAAAGGTAATCCCCTTCTACCGCTTTTCATATAACTTTTCATCATCTTTTTCATCATATCAAACTGTTTCATCAATTGATTTATTTCCTGAACCGATGTTCCCGAACCCGTGGCAATTCTCTTCCTTCTGCTTCCGTTTAGAATTTCCGGATACAACCTCTCTTCTCTGGTCATGGAATTTATTATTGCTTCGATTCTCACAAGAACCTTGTCATCAATATTTTCTACCCCTTTTGCCGGCATTCCGGGGATCATCTTTGCCAAGTTTCCTAAAGGTCCCATATTCTTAATTTGCTTTATCTGAGCCAGAAAATCCTCAAGGTTGAATTTTGCTTTTCTCAGTTTTTGCTCAAGCCTCTTTGCCTCTTCAGCTTTAAAATTTTCTTCGGCTTTTTCAATCAATGTAAGAACGTCACCCATCCCGAGAATTCTCGATGCAATTCTATCAGGATAAAACTGCTCAATATCGGTTAATTTCTCACCTACACCTATGAGTTTTATAGGCTTATTTGTAACACTAAAAATAGAGAGAGCAGCTCCGCCTCTTGCATCACCATCCAATTTCGTCAAAATAACACCTGAAATATTAAGATTTTCATCAAAGGTTTTAGCAATTTTCACTGCATCCTGCCCCGTCATGCCATCCGCCACAAACAGTTTCTCGGAAGGTTTTGCAACCTTTGCCATTTTCTTGAGTTCTTGCATCAATGCCGTATCCACATGCAAACGTCCTTGCGTGTCAACAATTACCGTATCGTACCCTTCAATATAAGCAACTTTCGGTGCTTTTCTTACTATCTCAACAGGATCATCCGAATCCGGTTTATAAAAACCCACACCTGCTTGTTCGGCTACCTGCCTTAACTGTTCCACCGCTCCGGGTCTTCTCGTATCAGCAGGGACTAACATTGTTTTCCTGTTTTTCTTCTTTAAGAAATTTGCAAGTTTTCCTGCCGTAGTTGTTTTCCCTGATCCCTGCAAGCCCAGCAACATTATAACGGAAGGATTCCCTTTAAAGTAAATTTCCTTTTTTGCTTTTCCCAGAATTTTAATCAGTTCTTCGTAAACCACCTTTACAATCATCTGTCCGGGGTTTAATGAAAACAGAATCTCCTGTCCAATGGCATTTTCTTTTACATCTTCTATAAATTTTTTGACAACATCATAGTTTACATCCGCTTCCAGAAGCGATTTTTTGATCTCCAATAAACCCTGTTCCAGATCTTCTTCGGTAAGTTTTCCTTTGGAACGCCATTTCTTAAATATACGAGAAAAACTGTTTTGAATGTTACCAAACATCTAATCACCTCTCAGAATTTTATTAATTTCATTCATTTTAAACAGCGTCGCTCTTTTCCCCTGATAAATAAGCCGCGGAGCAAGTTCGAAATCCATTATCGAAGCATAATATGTATACGGTTCTATAAGTACATCAGGTTTATCTATCATAAGTTTTTGCTCAACGATTTTGCTCTCTGCAATCTCAAATAATTTAGTGGCAATAACATTAATGGGCGGAGTTTCATTTTTTAGTTTATTCTCAATGATATTAGGGATAATATCCTTGATTCTTTTCAATCTTTTTTCAACCATTTCTCTTATCAATGTCTCACGAGTAGCTCCGTTTTTCACATTCCTGTCGGCTTCTTCCTCAATATAGTTTTTCATTCTTATGTTTCTTTGCGGGTTGTTAATAACATTCACGGCTATGGTAACATCAGCTCCCATCCTCCTTACGGTATCAACAGGTACGGGATTCGATATACCACCATCCATAAAGATCATGTTATTCAAGACATGCGGTTTCACAAGAATGGGAATCGATAAACTGGCTCTTACAGCTTCTACAACACTGCCTTCGTTTAAAGTTATATCTTTCCCTTCATAAAATTCGGTTGCTATACATGCAAACGGAATTCGAAGATCACTAAATTTCTTTTCCCCAATATACTTTTTAAGAAGGTTTGTTATATTCTTTCCGTCGGTTAATCCTGAAATCGTAAGCGAAGGACGAAAAAGCATTCTTGCCTGTCTTTTATCTATTTTAAGCGCTTCCTCTTCAATCTCCTCAGGCTCCATTCCGCTTGCATACAAGGCACCTATAACAGCCCCCATACTGGTCCCGGCAAGATAATCAAATCTAATATTTTTCCTTTTTAGGATTTGCAAAACGCCGATATGCGCCAGACCTCTGGCGCCACCACTACCAAGGGCAAGTCCTACTTTCAAGCGATTTTTCATACGTGTTGGATATTATCATATAAATATATTTTAGTCAAACAGATGTATGCATATGAAGTGAGAAGTAACGGGACTGCGTCACAAGCTTTCAAGTAAGAAGTTAGAACTAAGAAGTAGGAAATAGAGGAAACGATTACATATTTAAATTCTAAGTTCTTAGTTCTCACTTTTCACTCACTTTAGAATACCCCTCAGTCCGGTAAAACCGGACAGCTCCCCTAAAAAGTGGAGCAGCCATGTTTAGAAATAAGAAGTTGGAAGTAGGGACTCGATGAGATTCCGGATCAATTCCGGAATTACAAAACAGATCTCCCTATATAGATAGGCATAAGATTTCAAACCTATGACAATAGTTAGGAAATATCATCACTAATTATTAAATACAAAATCAGCTATGAAAAATCAAACATCTATACCATATTTCTTTATTTTACGATAAAGCGTCGAGTAATCTATTCCGAGAATCTTGGCTGTTTCTTTCTTGTTGCCCCCCGTTTTCTTCAATGTCTCCTTAATGAGTTCAATCTCCTGCTCTTTAAGCCCTTTTATTTCCCTCTCTTTACCGGATTTCCAAAATGTGGATAAAGTTCCTTCAACTCCCATTACTACCATTCTTTCCACAATATTTTCCAGTTCCCTGACATTCCCGGGCCAACTGTACTTTGTGAATTTCTCCAATATATTATCATCAATTACAGGTTCATTTATATTAAATTTGGAAGAATACCTTTTAACAAAATACTTCATTAGTTCCGGTATATCATCCGGTCTTTCTCTAAGCGGCGGGATACGAATTGGAATCACATTCAAACGATAGTAAAGATCTTCCCTGAATTCTCCCTTATCAATTAATTTTATCAGATTTTTGTTCGTTGCGGCTATTAATCTTACATCTATTTTCTTCGGAATATGCCCCCCGACGGGGACTATTTCCCTCTCCTGAATAACCCTGAGAAGTTTTGCCTGTAAACTTAGGGGCATTTCCCCTATTTCGTCAAGAAAAAATGTCCCTCCGCTTGCAACCTCAAGAAGTCCTGTTTTGTCTTTATATGCACCTGTAAATGCCCCTTTTTTATATCCGAAAAGCTCACTTTCAAGTAAATTTTCGGGTAATGCTGCACAGTTAATGGAGATAAATTTTTTATTCCTCCTATTACTCTTATTGTGTATTCTTTTTGCTATTAATTCTTTTCCGGTACCCGTTTCCCCATAGACAATAACTGTACTTTCGATTTTTGCTATATTATCAACTGTTTTCAAAATATCTGCAATCACTTTGCTTTTGAAAATAAAATTATTTTCTTCCTTTAAATTTGTCTTACCCGGTTTTACGGATTCAAGTTTTTTTATCCTGTTAAATAACTCTTCAAGAGAAAACGGTTTAATAAGAAAGTCTACAGCTCCTTCCCTAAATCCCTCTATAACGCCGTCAACTGAGCCGTATGCAGTCATTAGAATTCCTTTAATTGACGGATCTATTTGCATGCAGTTCTTTAAAAATTCTATACCGTCCATCTTGGGCATTTTGACATCACTCACAAAAATACCGATTTCGCCCTTTTTTACCTCTTCCAAAGCTTCAATGGGGTCGGTAAAAGTTACAACATCATAACCTTTTTTCTTTAACCCGAGTCCTATCCATACATTCATGCTTTCTTCATCATCAAGTATTAAGATTTTCATGCTCTCCTCAATGTTAACGTTACCTCAGTTCCTTTTTTCTTAACGGACTTTACATCTATGTTTCCACCTATTTCTTCCACTATTTGTTTTGAGATCGTAAGCCCGAGCCCCATTCCTCCCTTTTTCATAGAAAAATACGGTTTGAAAATATTCTCCAAGTCTTCTTCGCTGATACCCTCACCGCTATCCGCAACAACAATATGCACAAAATCGTTGTCAAGACTACATTTTATCCTGATCAATCCTTTATAGTGCATTGATTGAGCCGCATTTTGTATAAGATTCGAGAAAACCTCGTTGAGTTCTTTCGCTCCTTTTATTATTATTTCGTTTTCGGGACAGTCGATTTCAACGGTTATGTCTTTATATAATTTATTATGTTTAATAAGATCCGCAACATACTTTATTTCCTCCACAATATCTATATCCATTATCTTTTCAATCCAACGTTCTTTTGAGATCTGCCTGAATTTATTCACGATCTCCGTTAGTCTGTCCGATTCTTTTATTACCAATTCAAGTAACGATTTTAAATCGGATGAACTGTCAATGTTTGTCATTACAACCTCTGTGGCACCTTTTATTGAAGCAAGAGGATTTCCTATTTCATGGGCTACTGCCGCAGATAAATTGGAAATCGCCCTGAGACGCTCGATTTCTTTTTCCTTTTCCATATTTTTCTTTTGCTCACTAATGTTTGTGACAAATATATTATAGCCAATGGTCTCCTCCTCTCCGCTGCTGATTCTGTTGATCGAAACCCTGTAATATGCATCTTTCATTTTAATCTCGAATCTCTTGTCCTCTATATTTTCCAAATCGCCGAGTTTTTCGACAAAATCATCTATTAAAACATTTTTATAATAATTGTTTATCACAGAATGTGTTGTCTTAATGAATTTTTTTGAATAGTTGTTGTAATATTTTATATATCCGTTTCTATCAAGTGTAATGAGAGCATCGTTGAAACTCTTTATTATATCATTCAAAGTTATGTTAATTTCCTGTAGATGCCTTTTCCCTTTCAATAATACTTCCGATACATAAGCGGATAGAGCGCCTACCGTCAGGAATGCCAATGAGTAAGTATATACCCTAACGAATATTAAACCTCTCGATATATTCGATGTAAATATTGCAAAAGAAGGAGGTATAAAAAATGAAAACCTCGAGCGGATGTAAACAACTATTGTGAATGTTGCAATACTGAACAGCGATATGAAAAAACTTCCCTTTGCAAATAAAAATATGGAAGCTACAATTATATCAATGAAGTAAAGAATAAAATAGGGGCTCTCTATACCACCCGTGAAATAAAGTATAACGGATGAGAGAAGAACATCAAGGAAAAGTTGGATATAAAGAGAAGTGATATAATTTGCCTTTGTTAAAAGAAAACCTATAAAGGATATAAATACCCCGCTTAAAATAAGCGACACAAGCAATACGATATCAGTTGTATTTAAATTTCCTACAAAAAGAAATTCTATACCCAGTAATATGGATATAAGAACAGGCCTAATAAACAATAGGGTATAAACTCCCCTTTTCATTTAATCCCCCCCGGAAATTTATTTTGAAAAACGGACATCAATATTCTTTTACATTATATGCTGTATTAACTGGAATTCCGGCATATACATAGCAATAAC
>WFRF01000086.1 GCA_015486655.1 Caldifarciminota bacterium
AAAAAATTTATGTTTGGAGTGAGTAAGAAACTTATTTTTTCTCCTTAGAAAGGAGGTGATCCAGCCGCACCTTCCGGTACGGCTACCTTGTTACGACTTAGTCCCCCTCGCTAAGCACACCTTCGAAAGCTGCTCCCTTACGGTTAGCTCACCTACTTCGGGTGCACTCAACTCGGCTGACTTGACGGGCGGTGTGTACAAGGCCCGGGAACGTATTCACCGCGTCATGCTGATACGCGATTACTAGCGATTCCAACTTCATATAGTCGAGTTGCAGACTATAATCCGAACTGAGACCGACTTTCTGAGATTTGCTTAACATCACTGTCTCGCGACCCTCTGTATCGGCCATTGTAGCACGTGTGTAGCCCTGGACATAAGGACCATGATGACTTGACGTCGTCCCCACCTTCCTCCAGTTTATTACACTGGCAGTCTCTCTAGAGTCCTCAACTTAATGGTAGCAACTAAAGATAGGGGTTGCGCTCGTTGCGGGACTTAACCCAACATCTCACGACACGAGCTGACGACAGCCATGCAGCACCTGTCTCCGAGTTCCCCGAAAGGCACTATCTTATCTCTAAAATATTCTCGGGATGTCAAGCCCAGGTAAGGTTCTTCGCGTTGCATCGAATTAAACCACATGCTCCACCGCTTGTGCGGGCCCCCGTCAATTCCTTTGAGTTTAAACCTTGCGATCGTACTCCCCAGGCGATACACTTAACGCGTTAGCTGCGACACTGACCCGGACTGTGCCCGAACCAACATCTAGTGTATATCGTTTACTGTGTGGACTACCAGGGTATCTAATCCTGTTCGATACCCACACCTTCGTAATTGAGCGTCAGTAATGGCCCAGAAGACTGCCTTCGCAATTGGTGTTCTTCCTGATATCTGCGCATTCCACCGCTACACCAGGAATTCCGTCTTCCTCTACCTTACTCTAGAAATGCAGTATCAAATGCAGATCACAGGTTGAGCCTGTGGATTTTACATCTGACTTACATCTCCGCCTACTTACCCTTTACGCCTAGTAATTCCGGACAACGCTTGCTCCCCCCGTATTACCGCGGCTGCTGGCACGGAGTTAGCCGGAGCTTATTCCTCTGCTAATATCTCTCAAAAATATCTCTTAAACATTCTTGCATTGCTCACAAAGAAAAGGATTTTACACACCGAAATGCTTCTTCATCCACGCGGCGTCGCACTATCAGGGTTTCCCCCATTGTAGACGATTCTCGACTGCTGCCTCCCGTAGGAGTCTGGGCCGTATCTCAATCCCAGTGTGGGCGACCACCCGTTAAGGCCGCCTACCTATCATCGCCTTGGTTAGCCATTACCCAACCAACTAGCTAATAGGACGCAGACTCACCCATAAGCGATAGCTTGTTAACAGAGGCCACCTTTAAAAATTTCTCTCTTCATGCGGTATTAATCTCGGTTTCCCGAGGCTATCCCCCACTTATGGATAGATTATCTACGCGTTACTCACCCGTTCGCCACTCTACTTGAAAATCCGAAGACTTTCGTTCGCGTTCGACTTGCATGCCTAATCCACGCCGCCAGCGTTCGTCCTGAGCCAGGATCAAACTCTTCATTATCATAATTTTGCGTTCTCACTCACTCCACTTCTATTTAACTTATCTCGTTTATGAACTCGCTACCGTGTCTCAGGCAACGAAGCTAAATCTAACGACACCCCTTTTTCGGTCAACCTATTTTTTCACCACCCTATCTTTTTTGAGACATTTTTATACATAAACTATTTATACATAGTTATAAATATTTCTTAAACTTTTTTTTCGAGCATTTCTTTATTCGCTAAAAATCGGAAATTTTATAGATGCATTTATACGTTTACCTACAAAAAAAACCTGATTTCTCAGGTTTCTTAAATAATAAAGTTTTTTATAACAATCCGTCTCTTCGAAGTAGTGCATCCGGATCAGGTTCCTGACCTCTGAATCTTTTATACAATACCATAGGATGTTCCGTATTACCTCTTGCAAGGATATTCCTTCTAAAAGATTCTGCTGTTTCCCTATTAAATATTCCATCGTGTTTAAATTTTTCAAAGGCATCGGCATCTAAAACTTCTGCCCATTTATATGAATAATAGCCAGCCGAATAACCCCCTGCAAAAATATGTGCAAAAGCAGTAGATATTAACGACCCCTTAACATGAGGTAAAAGTCTCATTTTTTCCAGAGCTTTATTTTCAAAATCAGTTACATCTTTTACATCAGTAGGATCTTGATTATGCCATGCCATATCAATAAAGCCAAAATTTAATTGTCTGATATTCATAGTAGCTTTATGAAAATTCTCCGCAGCTTTAACTTTTTTTAACAATTCGTCAGGAATATTTTCACCTGTTTGATAATGCTTAGCAAATAAGTTAAGTGCATCTTTCTCTGCAACCCAGTTTTCCATAATTTGAGATGGCAATTCAACGAAATCCCAATATACATTCGGACTAGCCAAGGATGTATAAGTACAATCAGAAAGCAAACCGTGTAAAGCATGACCAAATTCGTGGAAAACAGTTTCAACTTCTCTTCTCAACATTAAAGATGGGGTATCGTCAGTTGCCGGAGTAAGATTTCCAACAATCATTATATGAGGACGTTGAACTTTCCCGGATTGTAATCCTTGAGATTTAATCGCATTCATCCATGCTCCACCGCGTTTAGTTTTACGAGGGAAAAGATCAATGTAAAGCAATCCGACAAAAGTGCCATCATTCTCAGTAACCTCAAAGGTTTTGACTTCTTTATGATAAGTAGGAATATCATTTAATTCATTGAATTTTAATCCGTACAATTTATTAGCAACTTTGAAAATACCATCGATTACATTCTCAGACTTAAAATACGGTCGTAATTCTTCAGCATCAAAATTGTATAATTTTTGTCGAAGTTTTTCAGAATAGTAGGCAGAATCCCATGCTTGCAATTCATCAATCCCATCAAGTTCTTTCGCTAGTGATTTTAGTTCATCAACTTCCTTAACAGCTTTAGGCATAGCAATTTTATAAATTCTTTCCAGAAAGTTATTTACATTTTCAGGAGTTTCAGCCATACGTTCTTTGATAACATATTCTGCATGAGTTTTAAATCCCAATAATTGAGCTTTTTTATAACGTAAAGTTGCAATTTTTTTTAAAATTTCCTGATTGTTAAATTTTTCGCCATTTCCTCTGGAATTATATGCTTTGTTAATTTTTTCTCTTAAATCTCTGTTATCGGCATATTTAAGAATAGGCATAATGCTTGTAGGTTGCAAGTTAAACATCCATCCTGAATCTTTTCCTTTACTTTTTGCTAAATAAGCAGCTGCAGCTTTGGCATTTTCAGGTAATCCGGACAATTGATTTTCGTCTTCAATATATAACTCAAAATCATTTGTCGCATTTAACAAGTTTTGGGAAAATTGAGGTGATAAAATTGATATTTCTTTACTTATTTCTTTCAGTTGTTCTTTTTTATCATCATCAAGAAGGGCACCGTTTCTGACAAAACCTTTATAAGAATTCTCTAAAAGTCGTAGTTGTTCTTTATCTAATTCAAGATTTTCTCGCATATCATAAACTGATTTTACTTTTTGGAAAAGCACATCATCCATAGAAATCATGCTTCCGTATTCAGATAATTTTGGAGAAAATTTTTGTGATAAATCTTTAAATTTATTATCTGATTCAACACCATAGAGGTTATAATAAATTGACGTAACATAATCTAAAAGTTCTCCGGAAGTTTCTAAAGCGACAATTGTATTCTCAAAATTTGGTTTATCTTTATTCTCTTTAATTACTTCGATATCTTTTTTAGCCATTTCAAGAGCGTAATCAAAAGCAGGTTCAAAATGTTCCAATTTGAACAAATCAAAGGGAACTGCATCATATTTTCCAACTCTTGTTCCATTTAAAAGGGGATTATTTTTTACATCAGCCATATTTGACTCCTTATCTTATTTATTTTATTTCATAATTATCATATACCGATTCAGTCAAGAATAAAATTATTGTGATTTAGATAATGCTCGAAACGCTTTATTCATAAA
>WFRF01000087.1 GCA_015486655.1 Caldifarciminota bacterium
CCTGCTCCGCAGTACCCCTCTGTAGAGGGGAATTTGGGGTTCGAGAGCCTCACCCCTCGTGAATTTACCCCTTGTGAGATCGTACCTCGAGAGCCTCACCTTCGAGAACCTCAGGCTTCGGCTTCGGATTCAACTTCGTGAATTTACCCCTCAGTCCGGTAGGACCGGACAGCTCCCCTAAAAGTGGAGCAGCTTTTTACATCTATAGGGGGGAATTTAGGAGACCAATATTATTGATTGACACGATATTTTCTCTATGATATTATTGTGTCATGCATAAGAGAGAATGGTTAATAGCTCTTCTTTTCCTTTTACCGATAATAACGGTTATTTTAATATTTCGTTTTATTCCGATTTTATATGCTTTTGTAATAAGTTTTCATAAATGGGGCATTACGGGGCCATCAAAATTCGTCTGGTTTTCAAACTACATAAAAATAATGAAGGATGCGGTTTTTTGGCGCTCTCTGGGAAATACATTTTATTATACGCTTTTCTCCGTTCCTCTTAATTTTGTAATTTCCCTTTTTATTGCAATACTTCTGAACCAGAAAGTAAAAGCCCTGGGTGCATTCAGGACGATTTACTTTTTGCCGGTGGTAACTTCAATAATAGCCGTTTCTATTGTATTCAAATGGATATACCACCCTAGAATGGGGTTACTCAACTATATCTTGAGATTTCTACATTTACCCACACAGGTATGGTTGGAAGAGGCAAGGGGTATATTTCAGATGATGACGGGAGGACATTTCCCTATAAAAGGTCCAAGCCTTGCACTTATGTCACTTGTGTTTATGAGCGTGTGGAAGGGGTTAGGCTATAACATAGTTATTTTTCTTGCGGGGCTTCAAAACATACCCGACTATTATTACGATGCGGCACGCATTGACGGGGCGAACAGGTGGCAGTCATTTTGGAATGTCACATTTCCTCTTCTCTCTCCCGTTTCTTTTTACGTTCTTTTGATGACGACAATCATATCGTTCCAGGTATTTGCTCCCGTGTGGATGATGACGGGTCCTCCGCCCGGCGGTCCTCTGGGAACTACGAATGTTGTTGTTTATTATCTGTATGAAAATGCGTTTACATATTTGAGATACGGCTATGCAAGTGCCCTTGCGTTTGTTCTATTCCTTATAATTCTTTCGCTGACACTGATTCAAAGAAAAATAACCGAGAGAAAGGTGTACTATGAATAAAACCAATTTCAATATCAGCAAAATTGTAATCTACCTGCTCCTCATATTAGGCGCGGTAATAATGATAATTCCTTTCTACTGGATGGTGACAACGGCTGTTAAAACACCTGCGGAATCCATAAAATTTCCACCTACCATTTGGCCCTCGCATTTTATATGGAGTAATTTCGTAAAAGCGTGGAATGAGGCGAACTTCGGAAGATACATACTTAACACGCTGTTTATAGCGTTTACAACATTGGCAGGGGTTCTGTTTACGAGTATTCTCGGAGCGTACGCTTTTGCCAAACTCAAATTCAAGGGAAGGGATATGATATTTATATCGTTTCTTGCCATAATGATGATTCCCATGCCCGTTTATATCGTTCCCGGTTATCTTGTTCTAATGAAACTCGGTTGGATAGATACATTTTATGCGTTGATCGTTCCCTGGACGGTCAGTGTATTCAATATATTCCTGTTGAGACAACATTTTAAGAGTATTCCGAATGAACTGTACGAAGCAGCCGTTATGGACGGATGCAGTCATTGGCAGTTTTTGTGGAAGATACTTGTTCCGTTGTCAAAACCGATGCTGGTAACCATATCAATATTCAGTTTAATCGGATCATGGAACAGCTTTATATGGCCTCTTGTTGTTACAAACAGCGATAAAATCCGCCCCATACAGGTCGGGCTTGCTTACTTTATGCAGGAACAGAGCACAAACTATGTACTGCTTTCCGCAGCATCAACAATCAGTGTTATTCCTCTTATCATACTGTTCTTCCTCGCTCAGAAACAGATTATCGCCAGTTATGCAAGAAGCGGCATAAAGGGGTAAATTGTCCGAACTAAGATTGACAAGTTGTATAATCATACGGACTTCTCCTATTGGATTCCCCTCGATACGAACACCCCTCAGTCCGATAAAACCGGACAGCTCCCCTTAAAGAGGAGCAGCTTTGTTTAGAAATAAGTAGGAAATGAAAACTGAGAAGTGGGGAGTAGGAAGAGTAAATAAAATATGAAATGTCAAGACCTGACCCTAATACTTACGAAGTTACTGTATATATCTACTGTCCGAACTGCGAACTATCTTGACATCGGTAATCTAATTTGATATATTGTTATGAATTAAAAAGGAGTTATTTATGTACAATGAAGAACAAATTCGAGACATCGGTGAACGGTTGTTGAAGTTTTCAAATGCCGATGAGACCGAGGTTTTGATATTTGCAGGAGAGTCGGCACTTTCACGCTTCGGCGAGAATGAAATAACACAAAATGTTGCAAAAACGGAGTTGAGCCTTTCCGTTAGAATTCAGCATAATAACCGTGTTGTTCGATTATCGACAAATAAAACCGACGACGATTCACTGAAGAAACTTATTGAAAATGCAATGGAAATAATCGCTTTTCAGAAGGAAGATCCCGCACTTATTCCCATGACTGATAAACAGGAATATTCTCCCATTGCAAATTCCTACTTTGAAGAAACGGCGAATTTTTCGCCTAAAGACAGAGCCGACGCCATAAAAAGAGGCGTTGATATATGCGCGGCGAAGGAGTTAGAGGCTGCGGGTATTTTCAAAAACGGCGTTTCAACAATTTGCATAATGAACTCAAAGGGTGTTTACGGATACAGCAAGGTTACAAATGCGGATTATTCAATTACAGCCATTAAAGGAAACAATGCCGGCTGGGCGGAAAAAATCGTAAAAGATGTGAGGGATATAAAATCCGAGGAAATTACAAATATTGCGGTAAAAAAAGCCATTGAAGGTCAGAATCCGGCAGATATTGAACCGGGTAAATACACTGTGGTTCTTGAACCTGCGGCTGTTACCGATTTTCTTTCATTTATGGCTTATCTCGGATTCGGAGCTCTGCCTTTCTTGGAAAACAGAAGTTACTTTTCGGGCAAAACAGGGCAGAAGGTGTTCGGCGATAAAATAACCATAACAGACGATGCTTATGACGAGAGGTCCGTAGGTATTCCGTTCGATTTTGAGGGAATGCCCAAAAAGAGGGTTGTTTTAATTGAAAACGGGATTTTCAAAACAGTGGTTTACGACAGGAAAACGGCGAAGATTGCAGGTGTCGAATCGACTGGGCACAGTATGCCGCAACCCAATTCATATGGTCCCATGCCCATGAATTTGGTTTTAACACCTGGCACCAGCTCCATTGATGAGATGATAGAGAGTACGGAAAAAGGACTTTTGATAACGCATTTTCATTATACCAATGTGGTAAACCCAAAAGAGATGATCATAACAGGTATGACGCGTGACGGTGTCTTTCTAATAGAGAACGGAAAGGTAACAAAACCCGTTAAGAATATGCGTTTTACCGAAGCGATTCCCAATATGTTCAACAATGTTGAAATGATAGGGAAAGAGACAATACTACATAGCGCCTTTTTCGGAGGTGGTTTTGTGGTTCCCGGTTTGAAAATCAATAATTTTACTTTTACAAGTAAGACGGAATTCTGAGGTGCGAAATGAAAACATATACTGAAATAGCTTTAAATACAGCCAAAATGCTCGGCGCAAGTTATTGTGATATAAGAATTATTCTCACAAATAACGAGAGTATAACTACCCGTAACGGAGAAATCGGCAGTCTCGACAGAGTTGAGACCATAGGTTTCGGCGTAAGAGTCATAGTAAACGGCGCTTGGGGATTTGCATCTTCGAGTATTCTAACGAAGGAAAGTGTGGAAGATACCACGAAAAAAGCCGTTGAGATCGGTAAAGCCGGTTCGACGGTTTTAAGAAATAGGGTAACTTTGACAGACGAACCTGCCTACAACGATAAATGGACGACCCCATATCTCATTGACCCGTTTAAGATTTCCATTAAAGATAAACTTGGGCTTCTTTATGCTGCGGATGAAATCTTGCGAAAAGACAACAGAATCAAAGTTGCAATGGGAAATATGGATTTCGTTAGGGAGCATCAGTGGTTTGCCAATACCGACGGGAGTTTTATAGAACAGGTCCTTTTGAGGAGCGGAGCGGGAATTTCGGCAACAGCGGTTGGCGAAGATGTTCAAATACGCAGTTATCCTACATCATTCGGGGGGCAGTACATGTCTCTGGGATATGAAATGGTGGAATCTCTCAGATTTCTTGAAAATGCCGAAAGGGTAAGAGATGAGGCAATTGCCCTTACAACGGCGGACGAATGCCCCCCCGGAAAGAGGGATGTTATTTTGGGAACGGGGCAACTGGGACTTCAAATACACGAATCTGTGGGGCATGCCACTGAACTTGATCGCGTTCTCGGAATGGAAGCCAACTATGCCGGAACATCCTTTGCAACTACGGAAAAACTTCACAATTTTCAATACGGCTCCGAAATTGTAAATCTCGTTGCCGATTCGACGGTACCCACGGGACTTGCAACAATAGGATATGACGATGACGGCGTAAGGGCACAGAGATGGCACATTGTGAAGAACGGAATATTAAACGGATATCATACAAACAGGGAACTCGCTCATGTGATTAATGAAAACAGATCAAAAGGATGCAACAGGGCAGAGGGTTATTATAACATTCCTATTATTCGTATTACGAATCTCAGTTTGATGCCCGGAACATGGGATCTTGATGATCTCATAGGGGATACTGAAGACGGTATCTTTATGGACACCAACAGATCCTGGAGTATTGATCAGAAACGTTTAAATTTTCAGTTCGGAACGGAAATTGCCTGGGAGATTAAGAAGGGAAAGAAAACGCGGATGCTAAGAAATGCAAATTACCAGGGTATTACTCCGGAGTTCTGGAACTCATGCGATGCCATTTGCAACGAAAATTATTGGGAGCTAATAGGCGTACCAAATTGTGGAAAAGGGCAACCGGGACAGAGAGCCGAGATGAGTCACGGATGCGCTCCCGCCCGTTTCAGGAATATTACGGTGGGCGTTGGGCACAAAGGAAAATCTTCCGGACAGGTCTAATCAAGTATAATAATTTTGTTTTTAGGATAAGCTGGAATCCTCTTAAAATATTTTAAGAGGATTCCAAAATATAATTGGTATAAACATACGGGCTTTTTCTCTCGAATTCCCCTCTACAGTGGTGACGTATAGAGCCGGAGTGTTCATAAAGCCATACGGACTTACCATCTAAATAGCTGCTCCTCTTTAAGGGGAGCTGTCCGGTTTGCCGGACTGAGGGGTGTTCTGAAATAAGTGAGAAGTAGGAACTAAGAACTGAGAAGCTAAATGAAGAATTGATCCCCTTTTATTTTCTATATTTTGTATTTCCTACTTCCCATTTCTTACTTCTTACTTGCGACGACAGTCGCCTTTTGCGACATGGTAACTATATGCCCGTATCTTTCTACTTATGAGGATTCCAACACTTCTTTAACTTTCGATAAAAGTGAAGATACGGAGAATGGTTTTTGAATAAAAAATACACCATTATCCAGCATTTTTTTATGAGCGATTACATTACTTGTATAGCCGGACATATAAAGGACTTTAAAATCTCCGATTTTTTCGGACAGTTGATTGAATAATTCTCTCCCGTTCATCTCGGGTAATACAACATCCGTAATAAGGAGATCGAATTTTAGTTTTTCTTTTACGACAAATTCAACAGCTTGTGAAGGTGTGGAGGCTTCATAAACCGTATATCCGTGTTGTGTGAGAATTGCTTTTATAACATTTCTCACATCTTTTTCATCTTCAACAAGAAGGATTGTTTCTTTCCCGGATAAAGGTACACTTTTTGCTTGTCTTTTGATGTTTTTTGCAGCTATTTTACCGGAGGAAAGCGGGAAATAAATTTTAAACGTCGTTCCATGCCCCGGTTCGCTATAAACGATTATATAACCTTTATGTTGTTTAACAATACCGTATACGGTGGATAAACCGAGACCTGTACCGTTGTTTTTTGTGGTAAAAAAAGGTTCGAATATCATACTCATCGTTTTATTGTCCATTCCCGAACCGTTATCAGTAACTGCAAGAAGAATATATTCACCTTCCTTGATATTTACGTGCTTGTAAGTATATGACTCATCCAGGTATACCTTGGATGTTTCGATTGTAAGCGTTCCACCGTCGGGCATCGCATCTCGGGCGTTTGCTGCCAAATTCATTAAAATCTGATCAATTTGAGTTTTATCAGCATCGATTATTAACGGTTCATCGGATAGAATAATGTTGAATTTTATGTTTTCACTTATAACACGTTTGAGAATATTTCTAAATCTATTTATTTCCGCATTAATATCGAAAGTCTCAATATTTAATATTTGGTTTTTGCTAAAGGCGAGAATTTCCCTTATTAATTCCGTTGCTCTATCGGTTGCTTTATTAATTTCCGTTAATTTGGAATAAATAGAACTATTGTTCTTTGTCTCGAGTAAAAGCAAATCGACGTATCCTTTAATGGGGACGAGCATATTATTCAAATCATGTGCAATGCCTCCGGCAACTCTGCCCAAACTTTCCATTTTTTGGGCTTGAATTAGTTGTCGTTGCAATTCTTCTTCTTTTGAAATGTCATTCATGTATATAAGAATGTGATCAAGTTTGTTCTTTTTGTTAAATATGGCAACGGAGTTCTCTCTTACAAAAACTATATCACCCGATTTTGTCTTGTATTTGTACTTTCTGCTTTTTATTAATTTCTTATTTTGTATTTCATTTAAGAATTTGTCTCTTTCCTTTTCGTTGAAGTATAAAGATTTCAC
>WFRF01000088.1 GCA_015486655.1 Caldifarciminota bacterium
AATATAAGTCCCAATAACCACCAGTAAGCTCTTAAAAAATCACTGAGCCATAAAATTGATCTTGTAGGTCCGGGCAGTTGAGCTCCGAAACCTTTAAACATTGCGGCAAAAACGGGAATAACAAAAATCATTAAGATAACAATCGCTGCAACAAGTACAACGGAAATTACCGCAGGATAGATCATAGCTCCCTTTATCTTGGCTCTCAAAGCCAAATCTTTTTCAAGATATGTGGCTAACCTCGGAAGCGTGGTATCCAGGGCTCCGCCTTGTTCCCCTGCCTTAACCATATTAATATACAATTGGCCGAAAATCCCTTTGTGATGTTCCATTGCCTCACCAAGTTGCGCTCCTCCTTCCATGTCAGAGATTAAATCCTGCAAAAGATTCTTCATCCCTTTGTTTGTAACCTGATCTCTCTGCACTTTTAAGGCTTCCATCATATTCAATCCGGCAGAAAGCATTGTTGCAAATTGCCGTGTAAAAACGGCTATATCCTTCATAGCAACTTTAGGTTTTCCGAAGGATATCTCACCGGATAAAAATGATTTTGGCTTTTCCTTTACGGAAAGAGGAATCAAATCCAATTCTCTTATTTTAAGAGAAGCATCTCCCTCATTTTCCGCTTGTATTTCCCCTGCCTTAACCTGCCCATCCCTCGTTCTGGCTTTGTATACATAAGTGGTCATTTTGGCCCCCTGTTTAGGTTCTTGTATGTTCCGCTATCATTTTCTCTAGTTCTTCAACATTCCTCGAATAAGATAACGCATTTTCAAGAGAAATTTGTCTCTGTATATAAAGATCGTATAGAGATTGATTCATAGTCTGCATACCGTACTTTCGACCTGCCTGAATCAAACTGTAAATTTGGTGTACCTTATCATCCCTTATTAAAGCTTTTATTGCCGGTGTTGCAACCATTACTTCAAGAGCTAGCGCCCTTCCGCCTCTGATTTTAGGAATAAGTGATTGAGTAATCACAGCAATCAAAACAAATGCCAGCTGCGCCCTAACCTGTGATTGCCTGTTTGCGGAATGTGCGTCAACTATACGTGAAATAGCCTCGGCAGCTGAATTCGTATGTAGTGTTGCAAAAGTTAAATGCCCAGTTTCCGCAATGGTAAGAGCCGCATCAATTGTTTCCAAATCCCTCATCTCACCTATAAGCACTATATCGGGATCCTGCCTTAAAACATATTTAAGTGCATTACCGAAACTCTTTGTATCACTCCCCACCTGTCTCTGATTTACAATACACTTTTTATGCCTGTACAGATATTCAATGGGGTCCTCAACGGTCACTATATGTGAATGTCTTTCTCCGTTTAGTTTATCTATCATGGTTGCAAGTGTAGTGGATTTACCACTTCCCGTAGGGCCCGTCACTAATATAAGTCCTTTGGGCGTATTACACAGATCGGCTATAACCGAAGGTAATCCCAACTCTTTGAACGATCTTATCTCATAGGGAATCACCCTGACTGCCATTGCAACGGCTCCCCTTTGCATAAATATATTACCCCTGAATCTGGATAATTTGGGAATCCCGAATGACAGATCAAGCTCATGTTCCATTTCAAACTGCTTTTTCTGCTGATCATTTAACACACTGTAGGCAATATTTTTTGTCATCTCCGGTGTCAACCTCGGGTAATTGGTTGCCGGAGTCAACTCTCCATCAATCCTGAACATGGGATATGCCCCAGTAGTCAAATGGAGGTCCGATCCGCCTCGTGCAATCAACTCCGAAAGCAGTTTATTAATGGATATTTCATTATCTTCGTTCAATGAAGCTCCGTAATTAACATCATCTGGCATTATTCCTCCTATTTATATTATTATCAATTTTAGTCTTCTATCCCCGTTTCCCTTATTATCTCTTCTATTGTAGTCAACCCTCTTTTAACCTTTAGTAAACCGTCTTCCTGAAGTGTTCTAAATCCATCTGCTTTTGCCGCTTCTCTTATCTCATCGGTAGATGCATTTTTTAAAATTAATTCTCTTATTGTGGCTGTGACATCAAGAACTTCCGTTATTGCAACCCTACCCTTATATCCTGTTCCTCCGCACACGGGACATCCTGCTCCTTTATATACAGGTTTTCCTTCAAAAATAGAAGGATCTATATGAGCTTCCCTAAGCATATTTTCATCCGGCATAACTTCAACTTTACAATTACTGCAGATACGTCTGACGAGTCTCTGTGCCTGTATTAAATTTAATGATGCCGAGAGCAAAAACGGTTCAATTCCCATATCTATTAATCTGTTTACTGTACTGGGAGCATCATTTGTATGAATGGTGCTTAAAACAAGATGTCCTGTCAAAGCAGCTCTAATAGCTATTTGAGCAGTTTCGGAATCACGAATCTCTCCTACCATTACTATATCGGGCCCCTGTCTCAGAAATGCTTTCATTGCCTCGGCAAATGTAAATCCGATTGAAGGGTTGACCTGAACCTGATTGATTCCCAAAAGATTATATTCGACAGGATCTTCAGCCGTTAAAATTTGTACATCAGGCGTGTTTAGTCTGCTCATTGCACTATAAAGCGTGGTTGATTTACCACTCCCCGTGGGCCCGGTAACCAGAACGATTCCGTAAGGTTGCTCTATTGCCGTATTAAATTTTTTAAGATTATCTTCCTCGAATCCAAGATCCGCCATATTTAACATCAAACTCGATTGGTCAAGAATACGCATTACGACCTTTTCACCGTTTATAACAGGGATTATTGAAACACGAATATCAATTTCATTTTTATCCACATAGACTTTTATTCTGCCGTCTTGGGGGCGCCTCCTTTCCGTTATATCAAGATTTGCCATTGTTTTAATCCTCGCTACAATCGCAAATCTTTTACTCATGTCAGGCTTCAAAACTTCTCTCAAGACGCCGTCTATCCTATACCTAACCCTGAATAAGTTTTCATACATCTCTATATGGATATCACTTGCCCCTTTTCTAACGGCATCCGCTATTATAAAATTAACGTAATTCACAATCGGTTTACTGTTTTGGTTCAACCTCCCGATGTCTACTTCCTGTTCGAACTGCATTGTTTCCAAATCGTTTTCGTCAAACTCTCCGGAGAATTCATCACCGAGAAGGTCATCTCCTATATCGATTTCCTCTTCATCTATTGTTTGAATATCAGTTTCAATCTCTTCATAATATTCCTCGATAGCGCTCTTAATCTCCTCTGCCGGGGCTATTACGGGATTAACCTGACATCCCGTTGCGAATTTCACCTCTTCAATGGCATCAACATCATCCGGATTACTCATGGCAAGTGTTAAAATTTTTCCTATTTTTTTAATGGGAAAAACCTGATGTCTGTAAACGAGGTCCTTGGGTAAAAGATTGACAACTTCACCGTCAACTAATACCGA
>WFRF01000089.1 GCA_015486655.1 Caldifarciminota bacterium
AAACGGAACATATTCCAGGGAAATGTACGATTTTATATCTTCAATCATTGAGGAAAACAATTTTTCATGCGTACCTGTAATAACAAACGAATCGGGAGCCTCAATATACTCGGGTTCACCTGTCGCGAGAGAGGAATTTCCAGATCTGGACATTACCATAAGGGGAGCCATAAGCATAGCAAGAAGACTGCAGGACCCGCTTTCAGAACTTGTCAAAATCGACCCGAAATCCATCGGTGTGGGACAGTATCAACATGATGTTGATCAAAAAGATTTAAAGAAATCGCTTGACGATACGGTTGTCAGTTGTGTCAACCGCGTGGGAGTTAATGCGAATTCCGCTTCGTGGACTCTATTAAAACACATCTCCGGTTTTAACGAAAGAATCGCAAAAAGTTTTGTAAATTACAGAAACAAAAACGGAGCATTTACATCAAGAGATGATTTTAAATCGGTTCCTTATGTGAATGATAAGGTGTTTGAATTATCCGCCGGATTTCTGAGGATTCCCCAAGGGGAGAATCCTCTTGATGCCTCCGGAATTCATCCCGAAAGCTACGACATAGCGGAAAAAATAGCCAAAAAACTAAATATTCAATTGAAGGATTTAATTGGCAATGAAAAACGCGTTTCTACGGTAAATCCGAAAGATTATACAGACGACAGAAGGGGATTGCCCACGATAATTGATATAATAAACGAGTTGAAAAAGCCAGGACGCGACCCGAGAAACAAGTTTACCGTATTTGTTCCCAATTCACAATATAAGAAAATTGAAGATTTAAAATCCGGTATTATCCTGAAAGGAATTGTCACCAATGTCACAAAATTCGGCGCTTTCATAGACATAGGCGTGCATCAGGACGGATTATGCCATATTTCGGAAATCTCAAATAGATTTGTAAAAAATATCGAAGATGTCATACATCCCGGTGATATTATAAACGTCAAAGTACTCGACGTGGACATTCAAAGAAAACGTATATCCCTGTCCATAAAACAGGCTTGATCAAATCTCAATTGCCGCGTCATATCCTTCTTTCACCGCATCCACTATCTTTCTTACCTTTAAAGCATCTCCTATGATTTTCACATCACAGCCTAAATCTTCCGTATTAAACGGGACATAAGGTTTATTCCCGAATGCACTGACAAATACATCAAAATTTAGTTTTTCTTCCTCTTTTGTTGAGCTGTTTTGAACATAAAGTTCGCCGCCTGACAGTTTTATTATTTTTGTACCCTTTAGAATACGAACATTATTCTCTTTTAATTTGTTTAAGAGGGCATTTCTCGATATCGTTTCCATTCCCGTGGCAACATCGTCTAACATTTCAATAACGGTTACACGATTATCTTTTGATAACAATTCAGCCGTTTCACAGCCGATTAAACCGCCTCCTCCGACTACTACATTTTTGTTGCTAACCTCGACTCTTTTTTTCAATATGTCTTCGTACGATAATACAGTCTCTCCGTTGGTAGGAAAAGGAATTATGGGTTTAACACCCGTTGCAACGATTAGAGCATCCGGTTTTTCTTTTAAAATATCCTCTTTGGTCGCCATTTTGTTGATCAATTTAAGATTTTTATATTTTTGAACTTCATTTTCAAAGTAATCATCAAGCCAGTTTAGCTTATCTTTGCCGGGGGGAACCGAAGCCATTTTAAGTTGTCCTCCGGGCTCATCGCAAAACAGTTTCACGTTGTGTCCCCGCTTCGCCGCGACTATCGATGCTTCGAACCCCGCAGGTCCGCACCCCAATACGACAACATCTTTTACCGTCTCGGTTTTTATTATCTCTTCCTCATTACCGACATTCGGATTCACCCCGCACCTGATGGGCACATCTTCGTCATGCCTTGCCTTGATACACTCGCTGCATCCTATACATTTCCTTATGCTCTTAATATCATTTGCTCTTACCTTTTTAGGCCAATCCGGATCGGCAATGAGCGTCCTTCCGAGAACAACAAGATCAACACCTTCATTCACTATATTTAATGCCGTCTCAGGAGATCTTATCATTCCCACTGCTGCAACGGGCACCTTCTGGGGTAATATTTCGGTTGCAA
>WFRF01000090.1 GCA_015486655.1 Caldifarciminota bacterium
ATTCAAAAAGCGTCGGTAAATTACCAAGTAATTCTGCCCTGTTCGGTTGAAGCGAATCAAAAGCTCCTGCTTTGATAAGTGATTCTATGACCTTTCTGTTTACTTTGCTTAAGTTCATGCGTTTAAGAAAATCAGTCAGATTTTTATATGGGCCGTTTTCCCTTCTTTCCGTAATTATCATTTCCGAAGCTTTTGTCCCGACATTCTTAAGGGCATTAAAGGGATAAAATATCGTCTTTCCGTCTGTTGTGAAATCTATATCACTGGAGTTTATATCTACCCTGCTCAATGGGATGTTTAATCTTCTCACCTCCTTTATGGCTTTTACTATTTGGTCTATATCACCGATGAACGATGTAAGTATAGAAGCCATAAATTCAGCCGGATAGTGAGCTTTTAAATATGCGGTTCTGTATGAAAGGACGGCATAGCCTGCGGCATGCGATTTGTTGAAACCGTACTGTGCAAACGGTTCCATAATATTGAAAACATTATCTGCTGTTTTTTCGTCAACACCGTTCTTTTTGGCTCCCTCTATAAACTTGATTCTCATTTTCTGCATCACTTCGAACTTTTTCTTTCCCATTGCCCTCCGTAAAATATCCGCCTCTCCCAATGAAAATCCAGCGAGTATATTTGCCGCCATCATGATCTGCTCCTGATAAATCATGTACCCGTAAGTTTCCTTCAATAAGCTTTCCAGTTTCGGATGAGGATATTTTATCTTTTCTTTCCCCGTTTTCCTTGCTATCAGCTCGTTTCTGTCGATGGTTTTCAAAGGACCTGGTCTGTAATAGGAAATCATAAATATAAGCTCTTTCATATCCGAAGGTTTTATTGCCTTTAAATATTGCCTCATACCGTCATTTTCCAATTGGAATACGCCGTATGTATCCCCTCTCTGAATGAGAGAGAATGTTTCTTTATCTTCCTCCGTAATCTTACTGAAATCTAACCTCTCGCCACGATTCTTCTCAATCATATTTATCGTTCTATTTATTACGGTCAAATTCCTTAAGCCGAGAAAATCAACCTTTAAAAGCCCTATTTTCTCAATGTTTTTCATGGAATATTGAGTAGTCGGAACAACCGATTTTTTATCCTGTTCCCAATAGAGAGGGGTAAAATGCGTAATATCCTCGGGGGTAATAACAACCCCTGATGCATGTGTGCCCGCTTGCCTTGTAATATTCTCCAGGCGGCCTGCCAACTCCACGAGTTTTTTTATCTTATCGTCTTTTTCTTTAAGCTCTCTCAATTGCTTGATTTTTTCAAAAGCTTCTTCGACGGAATAATTTTCATTGTATTTATCATATATCTTGGTTAACTCGTTAACTGTATTATAGGGAATGTCGAGAACCCTCCCCACATCTTTGATTGCCATTTTGGTCTTCATCTTCCCGTATGTAATTATCTGGGCAATATTGTTTTCTCCATATTTTTCTTTCAGATATACTATCATGTCATCACGCCTGGTATCCTCAAAATCAATGTCAACGTCAGGCATGGTAATTCTTTCGGGGTTGAGAAACCGTTCGAAAATTAGATTATATTTAAGAGGATCAACATCCGTAATACCAAGTGAGTAAAGTACAATACTGCCTACAGCCGAGCCTCTTCCGGGACCCACGCTTATTCCCTTTTCCTTGGCTGTTTTTATGATGTCCCTTATAATCAAAAAATAACCTGCAAATCCCATACGTTCTATTATTTCAAGCTCGTAATCAGCACGTTCTTTTATCTTATCACTCAAATCTCCGTAACGTGCTTTTAGCCCTTCATACGTCATATGTCTGAGATATGCATCGGCATTTTCATATTCATCCGGAATATCAAAATGAGGAAGATGTACTACCTTCGGATCCAAGTCAATAATGAGATTACACTTCTGTGCTATATTATACGTATTACGAATAGCTTCCGGATAAACCCTAAATAATTCTTTCATTTCATCGGGGGATTTAAAGTAAAGTTCATTACTCTCAAACCTCCACCTGTCTTTATCATCTACCTTTCTCTTTGTCTGTATGCATATCAAAGCATCATGAGCGTTTATATCATCTTTACTTAGATAGTGCACATCATTTGTAGCAACTATTGGAATATCGAATTTGCGAGATATGTTAACCAACCCTTCATTTACTATTTTATTCTCCTTCATTCCCACATCCATTAATTCGAGATAATAATCTCCCTCGTCAAAAATATCTCTGTACTCAAGGGCGCTCTTCTCCGCTTGTTCCATATTGTTTTTTAAGATGTAATATGCGATTTCCCCCTTAATACAGGCGCTCATCCCTATAAGTCCCTTTGAATACTGTTTCAAAATATCTTTATCAATACGGGGGTGATAGTAAAAACCTTCGAGGTATGAAAGGGAAGAAAGCTTCATAAGATTTTGATAACCGATATAATCTTTTGCAAGCAAAACGATATGGAATGCTCCGTCATTAAGGGAGCCCCATCTCTTTTTAATAAATCTCGAATCATGGGCAATATAAGCCTCCATACCTATTATAGGTTTTATACCGTTTGACATGGCTTGTTCATAAAAATCGATAGCTCCGAACATATTGCCGTGGTCGGTTATGGCAATAGCCGGCATCGAGTATTCAATTGCTTTTTTAATTAAGTCCGGAATCCTGGTAGCTCCGTCCAATACACTATATTCGGTATGAACATGAAGATGAATAAACGGTGTGTCAATTTTCATTTTTAAATACCTTCACAAATTTTATCCTCTGTTCCTGCATCTTCATAATTTTTAATTTAACGGGAGGAATTTCTATAATTTCATCATTTTGAGGAATCCTGTCAATGTGGTGATATATGAGGCCTCCCAGCGTGTGGTATTCTTCTTCTTCAAAACTCGTGTTAAAAAGCTTATTGAAATCTTCCAGTTCTATTTTCGCATCCACAATATATGAACCGTCCTTTAATTTCCTGTACAACAACTCTTCCTGATCAAACTCATCTTTCAGTTCTCCGACGATTTCTTCAATAAGATCCTCAAGAGTTACCAGCCCGCTAATCCCCCCGTATTCATCAACCACGAAGGCTATTGAAATATTATTCGCCTGAAATTCCCTCAATGTCGAAAGAACGGTTTTATATCCTGGAATATAAAACGGCTGTCTGGCAAGGTCACAAGCGAAATAGTTTTCTTCCACACCCCATAATTTCAGTATATCCGTGGCATATATTATCCCGAGAATATCATCCAAATCTTTAACATAAACAGGCAGCTTGGAGTGTCCGGATTTTATTATAACTTCTACAAGGGATTCTATAGGTTGATCATATTTAACGGCAAATATATCAACTCTCGGTGTCATTACATCAAAAACCGGTGTATCTCCTATCTCAAAAACGCCGCGAATAAGCTCGGTTTCATCAGCCGTAATAATTCCGGCTTCTTCCCCTTTGGTAAGAATATCCCTTATATCTTTTTCCGTTTTGATTTCATTTTTAGGTTGCCGAAACAGTTTATTCAACAGACTTTTTATCTTCATCTGGCTTCCTTATTTTAACGGTATCCGGATGAATAATCCCGCCGGAAACTATAATCTTAAGAGCCCATTCCACGGATATATCCAGATACATAATTTCGCTTTCCTTAACAATCAGAAAAAAACCGCTTGTAGGGTTTGGTGTCGTGGGGATAAAAATGCTCAACCTTTTTTCTCCGTCTAATGAAAGCCAATCAACGACTGTCGTTACAAATCCTATTGTATACCCTCCGTTTCTAGGAAATTGTATCAATACCGCTTCCTTGAAGGATGTTTTTTTCTTGAATAAAGTTTCACTTAAAGAACGAGCCGAACTGTATATGGAATTAACCAGAGGGGTCTTCATGAATATTCTGTCAAAGAGTGAAGTGACCCATCTCCCCAGTATTGTGTTTGTAAAGAAACCTATTAAGTAGAGCAATAAAAACAGAACAATAAGACCTAATACGGTTATTGCAAACTGAGGCAGAAATTGCAACTCCGGAAAATACTTGATGAATTTTAGAAACAAATATGTAAATTTATTGTAAACAAAAACAAATATAAGTACGGTAACGGCTAACGGTAGAATTGCCACAAAACCACTAATGATATTATGCTTAAAACTGAACTTCATATTATTCTGTGAATTTTTAACAAATTAGTGCTGCCCTTTTCCCCAAATGGTAACCCTGCTGTTATACACACGGTTTCTCCCGAAGAACAATAATTCAATCGCCTTAAAATTGAAGATACCTCTCTAATTGCCGAATCGAAACTCGTAAAATAGGTTATAACTTCACTGTATACCCCTCTTACAATTGATAGTTTTCTTGCTATATACTTGTTCCCCGTGAGAGCAACAATGGGCACCAAGGGTCTGTTCCTTGCCACGGCGAGTGCCGTTGCACCAGATTGCGTAAAGGCGACAATTTTACTTATATTCGGTTCCTCCGATATCTTTTTAGCTGCATTTGCAATGCTGAAAGAAACTGTCTTATCATCGAATGTATTGTACTGTATCTCATTTTCCCTGACAAATTTCTCACTTGCCAAGGCAATATCAACCACGGTATTTATAACTTTCACGGGGTACTTCCCTACTGCCGTTTCCTCCGTCAAAAGTAAAGCATCAGCTCCTTCGATTATTGAATTTGACACATCGGTAACCTCGGCTCTTGTAGGTATCGGATTTGTAACCATGGATTCCATCATCTGAGTTGCAACGATAACGGGTTTCCCTTTTTCAATGGATTTTGCTATAATTTCTTTTTGAAAAAGCGGAAGTCGTGCAATGGGCAAAGTTATACCCAGATCACCCCGTGCAACCATAATCGCAAATGACTCATCTATAATGGCGTCAATGTTTTTAATCGCTTCCTGTGTTTCAATTTTCGAAACCACTTCCATATTGGAATTCTTTTCGGCTAAAATGGATTTTAACGATAAAACATCTTCCCTGTTTTTAACAAACGAAAGCGCCAAAAAATCAAGATCGTGTTTCAATGCAAATTGTATATCATCCCTGTCTTTCTCGGTTAAAGACGGGATCTTAACAGTGTCACCTATTATATTAACACCCTTGCCACCTAACAGCTTCCCGCCTGCAACTACTCTTACAGATGCGGAGTTTTTAGTTACGCTCCGTACTATTACTTCGATTTTCCCATCGTCAAAAACTATTTTGTCTCCTGCTTTTATGCTTTCAAGAAAAATCGGATTATCAAGGACAATAGTTTTATCGTCATTTGTCTTGACCGCACTAACTCTCCACTCCTCGTCCTTATGTAAGAACAATGTTCCCACATGGGTTGAAACCCTTATTCTAGGTCCCTGTAAATCACCCATGATAGCAATGTTTTTACCTGTTTTTTCAGATACCTGCCTTATCATACCGATAAAGTACGACCATTCTTCTTTGGTTCCGTGAGAGAAATTTATTCTGAAAAGATCTACTCCATTTTCGATTAAAGAGGCAATTACCTCTTTACTTTTAATTGAAGGTCCGCAGGTTGCTATTATTTTAGTAAACTTTAAATTTTCCATTATTTTATTATATACTCTTTTTACCTGTTAATCAAGATGATAGACAGTTCATTCGCCATCAACATATTTCACTTAATATTCAATAATATTAAATAAAATTAATTATTATCTTGACATATCTTATTTTTATTGTATATTTAATTAATAATATTAATCTTTATAAGGAGGCGAAATGGATAGCGGTATAAAAAAAGTTCTCGAACTGATTTCAAAGGGCAAAATTACCAGTGAGGACGGAGAACGTTTAATCAAGGAGATTTTGAGAAAAGAAAAAAATGATAACAATGAAAACAACTCAATAAATGTTAACGGTAATGAATTCCCCATAAAAAAGGTAATATTCACATCATTAAACGGAGACACCAAAATTATAGGCGGTGAAAAAAACAAAATTGATCTAAAAGCTAACGGAAAACTTTACGGAAACCAGGAAGGAGACGCTTTTGTGGTAAAATCCGTAAATGCCGAAGATATAATAATTTATATGGACAAGAACCTTGATATTCAAGGTAAACTGGTCTCGGGGGATCTGGACTTAAGGGACATTGAAGGTAACATAAGTATCGTCTCCGTTACAGGTGACATAAAGATGAACAATATTGGCAATACCTACATCAAATCAGTCAGCGGAGACATCCTGGCGGAGGATTTGAAAGGAGACATTTCAATTAATTCCGTATCCGGGGACATATCTCTGAAGGTAAGTAACAGTAACAATATATCTGTCAATGCAGAAGCCTCCGACATTAAAATAATGGTGCCAAAAAACAGCGGAATCAATATTAATTGTAAATCCGAACGCGGAGAAATTAAAAAGGAGATGAAATTCGATCGTATAATTCGGGAAACGGATAATTTACTTATAGCTGAAAAAGGAGATAAACAGATTAATATAGCAATAAACAGTCGTAAAGGTGATATTTTAATCGGGGAATATTAATTGTAAAAATCCCACTTCCCTGCAATGACTAATCTCTTCCAGTAAAGATTGTAACTTGCATATATGGACAAATCAATAAATTTAATCTCCATAACAGGGATCACCTCAATGTTCTCGTTTTCTCCCTTTATTTTAACTCCGGGACCGACAATAAGAGCATCCTTCGGCTCGTAAATGAGAGAAGCATAGGAATCAATCGTATATGTAACCGTAGAATCGTATGTTATTCCCCCTTTAATATATCCCTTAACATACCTTCGGTCCAATATGGAGACCACAGAAAACTTTAAACTGTCCGTAGGGTAATAATTGACAGAACCGTATATGTACGGTTTGATTCCATAATATCCGATATATATATGCGGAAATTCTTTAAAATAATACTCGAGTCCGCCTTTAACTATATTTCTTGAATCTATTCTTAAATTATGAGAGAGCCCTACATAGAAAATCGTATTATACGGATCATATGCAGCACTTATATCCGATTCGTTAAAAACAGTTTTATCAATATAAGTTGAAACGGCTATTTTTGACTGTCTGTTCCTCAAATCCAGAAAACCCTCCGTTCTGAACCTATTTACGGAATTGGCAAATTTAATCGTTAATTGTCTGTCTAAATATCCGATATCAATAAACTGATTGCGATTATATCCGGTTAGTCGAAGATTATAATGGAAAGAATCCGCATTATAATTCCCGGAAAACGATAACAGAAGCGGGAATTTATCGTTACTCCATTTTACATTTTGGTAAAAAATATAATTATTTAAAGAATCTTTGTTATAACTCGTAAAGGCCGTTTTTCCCGATATATCGTTATGGTAATTATGCATCAGATATGCACCGAATCCCTGGGCATCGTAAGATTTCATATAAAGCAATCGTGATATTATTGTATCATTGTAACTTCTCTCAACCGGTACGTTATCCCCTTCACTATTTGTAATCAACCCCTCTATGCGATTTGAGTAAAAAATATCAGATGTATCTTTTAAGAATGGGGTCTTTCTGCCTACAATGATATCAAATGGGTATGATATGAATGTATTCCCCTCCATATCCGCAACAATCGGCGGTTTTGCAGTATAATCAATGAGATTAAGAGAGAGTAACGGAACGGTTGTCACAAATAATACCACTATACTAAAACCAATTTTTACCGTATCTCTCATCCGTTTCTACCTTTTTATTGCTCACACCGAGCTTGACTTTAAGGTCGGCTTTTAATTCCTTTTTAAAGTAACCGCGTGAAGAATACGTAGGTTCAATGGTAATTCGAACCTTATATTCACCGTCGGGGCAGAGCGCTCCTCTGTCGGTTTTACCGTCCCACAAAATATTGTTTTTCCCCGGTTTTAACCTTTTGGGTATTATAAAAGACCTCACAACATTATTATCCTTGTCTGATATCTTTACCCGTGCTATGGCATAATCCGTTGAAAATACCACGAATGTGATTCCCGGATACTCCTTTGTCAGAATCGGCGGCGAGACATCCTCTATGTCACCGTCAATACCGACCCAGTAATAAGAAATTCCGTTTCTGTCCACTATAAAGGTCTGCCCGAAGCGTTTCCAAATCGAAATATACTGAGGATAATAAAATTCCTTATCTCCCGTGCCGAATTTACCGAAATCTCCCACATATTTAAGGTCACCCGTAAATTTTACTATGCGACTGTTCATATTGTCCACAAGGTAAATATTTCTATAATAATCATTGGCAATATCCACAAAATTACAACTCGAAATATCCGGTGATGGAATGTTGTATTCCCCTACCTTATTGAATTGAAAATCGTATTTTTCTACGCTTTTTCCATTGTGGGCGATAACATAAACAACCGAAGGCCCGCTCACCTGCCACATATCCCTTCTTCGAATCGTAGTCAGCGCACCGGGGGCATCAAGCTTAAGCCTCTTCAGTATTTTCCCCTTATAAGTCACCTTCAAAAGAGTATTGGATAACATATCGGAGACAAATATATAATTTCTATCGCCAAACCCTACTCCGTAAGGAAGGACTCCCTTTAAAATTGTTCTGACAAAAACAAGAGAATCGTTTTTGTACTGCAAAAGTATCACTGCGTGTTTCCCCACATCTCCCACAATCACCCTTCCGGATGGATCCGCTTTTATTACTACGGGATTTTTAAGCCTGTCATTATATGTAACCAGTTTATTGAATCCTACATTGAATAGTATTCTGCCGTTAATCTGATCAGCTAAAAATATAGTCAGTTCATCATCGTCATCAATTCCCTTTTTATCCGTAGCTCTTAATTTAACGGCGGCAATGCCGCCTGCCTCAGCAAATGAGATTGATTTGCCGTAGATCATCTTATAGGTGGAAACATTCGCTTTGTGAATACCCATTGAGTGGCCGTAAGGCGGATAAACAAACATATCGTCATATGTTTCGGCTGAGACAGATATTGCAATAATAATGAAACTAATTGCTATTGTACAACTTTTTATAAAATTCATATGACCTCAATACGTTTTTAACATATTTTTCCGTTTCCACATAGGGGATATGTTCCACAAAATCGGTAGTGTCACTTACATTCGCGGGAAAACTACCACCGTTATAATGAGCTATAACAGGGGGGAAGTAACCGTCATATTTCTTTTTTAATAAAGATATGTAATACGCTCCCGCATCTATATTATAATCAGGTTCAAAGTACTTTGATTTCTCATATCTCTTCAAATGTCTGAATGTCGAAGGCATAACCTGCATTAATCCTCTTGCTCCTACCCTTGAGCGTGCGCGCTTTTGAAACCAACTTTCTTCCCTTATTATAGCATATATAAGCGATTCATCAATGCCGTATTTTACAGATGCTTTTTTAACCAACGATTCATATCCTCGGGGAAACAGGAAATAGTACAATGAATCATTAACGGCTTTTCCGGTTTTTAAACAGTACTTCAAATACCTGTTTGCCCAATTGATTGATAAAGGGTAATTCCCCGTTTCCCATGCATATTTTGCCAACTGCAAATAAAACCGGTCACTTCGGGAATGCCTAATTATTTCTTTTACCTCCCTGCCGTACCCCAAAATAACACCTGTTTTTAAAGGATAAAGCAAACTGTCAACTTCTACGGGTTGGAAATTATTTAGAACGGAACTGTCCGATTCAATGGTATAATAGTCTACGGGAAATTTGCTCTTCATGTATTCCTTGTAATAAACTGTTAATCCCCTATTATTTGTATCCTCTGCCATCTTTACCAGAACATATGCCATTTTAGGGGTAAGGTTGTCAATTCTGGATATAAATTGGTTTATAATGTCCTGAAACAAATTAACATCCCCGGTTTTATATACAGCGTACATAGCACGCTCGGTAAAATAAGAAGGGACGTCATACTCAAGCGCCTTTTTGTAGTAGAATAATTTGTTTTCATACATCTGGGCAAGACGGTAATAACTCTCTCCGACATACTTATCATCATTGTGACATTGCTCTATGTAATACTTCAGAAATCTCTTGGATTTTTCAAACTTATTCAATTTATAATAGGAAA
Organism: Caldifarciminota bacterium; assembly: GCA_015486655.1. Classification (GTDB taxonomy): domain Bacteria; phylum Hydrothermota; class 32-111; order QNBC01; family QNBC01; genus QNBC01. The sequence continues at coordinate 10,015 of WFRF01000090.1, forward strand.
GTCCTATAAAAAACGATGCTTCACCGTTTTTATTTTTTCGTTTGTGCCACAATAATCTTATTGTTCTTCCGTATCGTCTCAAGTGATAGTAACAAATAGCTCTCAACGTATTAGTTTTTGATGAATGACGTGAAAGCGGACGCAGAATGGAAAGAGCGCTCCTGTACCAGCCGGAATTTATGAAAACTTCCGCCGCGATATATCGTAATTTACCGTGAATCTTTCTCCTTTTTTTTAGCATTTTAACGGATTTAAGGGCATATTTTGAAGTTGGGAACACACTTAAGATTCTTTTATAATAATAGTATGCACGGCTTTTATCCCCGGTTAAATAATAATCTGTTGCAAGACTATATAAATTTGCAGCTCCTCTGAAATGCATAATTTTTTTTCTTATCCCGATAGCTTTGCGATACATCGATACCTGCTCGTATATATACGCCCTTGTATCGTAATTGAATTTTTTTATTTCATTATCAAAATGACTGTTATTTTTTCCTCTTGCAATGAGAGAATATACCGTATAAAAAGACGTATCCGGGAGAATGCCGATGTATCGTACAATAGAATCCCTGTTGTTATGCCTCATAAAATAGAACAATTTAACAAGTGAATCATTTTGGGAATCGGCATATTCCAATATCAAAGAATCGTTACCGGTTTTATTGAAAACCCTTAAAATATCATAAATCATTGAACTGTCGGATTGTTTTTCTATGGTTTTTGCGTAATACAAAGCAGAATCCATATTATCGATATTTTCATAGTATCTCATTTTAATGTAATTTATATATTTAAACGGAATATTACTGTTACTGCCTATATACGAAAAAGCGCCTCCCCAGTCGCACTTGGCGATATAGTCGGATAATTCTTTCGGTTTCGACCCTATATATCCCCCGCTGTAAAGAAAAATGAGGGGTATCAATAACAGTATTCTCTTCATTTCAAATCTTTTATTCTCTTGGAAAGCGTATTTCTATGAACCCCCAGAATAGACGCCGCTTTATTTATATTCCCGCCTGTAAATTTCATTACCCTTCTTATATACTGATCCTCAACTTCCTTCAGCGATAGAAATCCCTTCTCTGCCTCTTTAAGCTGCTCAACAGGAAGAATAAAGTAACGTCTGACATAATTCAATAGTTCCCTTGCATTTCCTCTCCATTCTTTTTTCAAAAGTGCATTATAAAATCCTTCATTCACACTGTTAAACCTGTCAGAGAATTCTTTCTTTATAAAATATTTGGCAAGTGCAATTATATCTTCAGGTCTTTCCCTTAACGGAGGAATTTCTATTCTTATAACATTCAACCTGTAATACAAATCCTCTCTGAAATTATTGTTCTCAATCTCCTTTTCAATATTCCTGTTTGTAGCCGCAATAATCCTCGTATCAATTGCTATCTCGTTGTTCCCCCCGATTCTTGCAATTTTACCCGTCTCAATGGCCCTTAGTATTTTGGATTGCACATCAACCGGCATCTCTCCTATTTCATCGAGGAAAAGTGTTCCTCCGGAAGCTTCTTCGAATTTCCCTCTCCTTCTTGATGTGCTCCCTGTATATGCCCCCCTCTCACTACCGAACAGCTCTGCCTCCACCAATTCCTTTGGTAATGCGGCACTGTTAACGGCAATAAAGGGAGATTTACTACGATTGCTCAATTTATGAATGGCCTGTGCCGCCACTTCTTTCCCTACACCTGTCTCTCCCGTTATCAAAACGGGATAATTGGTTTCAGCAGCACGTTTAATTAAATCGACAATATGTTTTGAAGAATTACTCTCGGCAATAAAAATATCATTTTCAATAATATTATCGAGTTTTTTATTCAACTTATTAAAATCATCTTTCAAGTTTATAGATTCCTTTATATTATTTACCTTTATAAGCAACTCATCCAAATTCACCGGTTTGGTTATATAATCATATGCTCCCATTTTCATGGCTTTTACTGCATTTTCAATTGAACCGTATGCCGTAACCATTATAAAATAGATCTCTTTCCCGGTGTAATCCTTGACAATCTTCAACACATCAAACCCATCCTTTTCTCCCAATCGCATATCCGAAATAACTATGTCCGGGGCATTACCTTTATCCAACAGAGTTTTAATTTCATTAAAACCGTTTAAAGCTAAAGCTTTATACCCTTTCTCATTAAAATATCCGGCAAGAAGTTCCCTTTGATTTTTTTCGTCATCTACAACAAAAATTTTCATACACAATAATACATTAGCGGGTTTAATGCGTCAAGTTATAATTATATAAAAGTATAAAATGATATTAGATATTATTATTTCTGCTAATAAAACAGGCATTTCAGAATAAAAAAGATATTAAATATAAATTGGCCTTTCACCTGTCTAATGTTAAATTCATTATTTTATATACCTATGAAGACCGACTTAATGCTTTTATTTATTCTTTGAATATTCCCTATTATTTTAATAGGAATTAAATCAGCGCATTTGTTAGTCGGTAAACATATGATACAATGGTAAGTGGTATAGACATATTTACCACTTTCATACATTGAAATTGACAGAAATATAAAATGAGAACACTGTAAATGTGATTGTTTATAATCGGTCATTCCGGACTTGATCCGGAATCTCACTCTGATGCTGAACCAAGTTCAGCATTACATTTATCAATTCCCCTATGTAGAGAGGTACTGCAAAGCAGGGGGGTGTTTAATGAGCCATAGGGGCTTCCATTTATTTTACACTTATTATTTCTAATTTGTTACTTGTTACGCAATTACATTTTGCAGCATAGTTCTTTAAATA
>WFRF01000091.1 GCA_015486655.1 Caldifarciminota bacterium
ACTCGGCGCTCATGTAAGTACATCGGGGGGGATATACAATGCAATAACAAACGGTGAAAAACTGGAATGCGATGCCATTCAAATTTTTACCAAAAGTCAAATGAGGTGGAATTCAAAACCGTTAAAGGGAAATGATATAGCAAAATTCAAAAAAATGTGGAAAGAATCGAGAATAGAGAAAATAATTGTCCACGACAGTTATTTAATAAATTTAGGGAGTCCAGATAACGAAAAGCACAGTAAATCAAAGGCGGCTTTCATAGATGAGATAGAACGAGCTAAATCACTGGGCACAAATTTTTTGGTATTTCATCCCGGAGCCCATATGGGAGAGGGGGAAGAGTTTTGCATTAAAAAAATCGGCAAGACGCTGAATGAGATTATTGAGGAGATTGATCCGGAGAGTCTTAAAATATTGATTGAAACAACTGCAGGGCAGGGAACGAACGTGGGATATAAATTTGAACATTTAAGAGATATTCTTGCCATTGTTAAAAACCCGGGAAAATTCGGAATTTGCATAGATACCTGTCATATATTTGCGGCGGGATACGATATAAGAACCAAGGAAGCTTATGATAGGACAATGGATGAATTTGATAAAATTATGGGGATTAAAAATGTTTTTGCCTTTCATTTAAACGATGCCAAGGTCGAACTTGGTTCAAGGGTGGACAGACATGAGAATATCGGAAAAGGCAAGATAGGAAAGGATGCCTTCGGGTTTATAGTCAACGATAAGCGGTTTGAAAAAGTCCCCATGGTCCTCGAAACACCGGGCGGAGATGAATTTTATAAGAAAAATTTGTCAATATTGAGAGGATTAATTAGATGAGAAAAGCGGAATATGAGATTATTCTGAATTCTATAGCCGAAGGTGTTTTTGTTGTAAATCTTGACAGGGAAATAATCTATATAAATGAGGCGGCGAAAAAGTTGGTGGGGCTTGAAGAGAGCGAAATAATAGGTAAGAAATGTTATGAAATATTTAAATCCTCGGTTTGCGAAAAAAAATGCCTTTTGAAGAGAATATTAAAGGACAATCAGGCTATTTATGATGAGGATGTGGAAATAAAGGATTTATTCGGGGAGAGGATAGATGTACTTGTTAGTGCGGTTCCCATAAAGGATAAATCGGGTAAAACAATAGGTGCTGTGGAAACAATCAGGGATATTTCCATAGTAAAGGAGTTGGATAAAGAGATACGAGAAAAATACACATTCCAAGATATAGTCAGCAAAAATAAGAGGATGTCGGAGATATTTAAAATATTGCCCGATGTTGCCAAAAGTGATTCTACCGTCTTAATAAGCGGAGAAAACGGAACCGGAAAGGAACTCATTGCAAATGCCATACACAACTTATCGTTTCGTAAAAGCAGACCGTTTGTAAAGATTAACTGCGGTGCGTTGCCGGATAATCTCCTTGAATCGGAATTGTTTGGCTATAAAAAAGGAGCGTTTACCGGTGCCGTAAAGGATAAGCCGGGGAGAGTGGAAACTGCCGAGGGAGGAACGATATTTCTCGATGAAATCGGCGATCTATCCCCCGCATTTCAGATAAAGTTGTTGAGATTCCTGCAGGAAAAGGAATACACGCCGCTTGGGTGTAATAAGACGTATAAAGCCGATGTCAGAATATTAAGTGCCACAAATAGAGATTTAACGGAAATGACGAATAACGGCAAGTTCAGACAGGATTTGTACTTTCGCATAAGGGTTGTTGAAATCGATCTGCCGCCTTTAAGGGAGAGGAAAAGCGACATTCCCTTGCTTGTAGACCATTTCCTTTCGAAATTTAACAGGATGAAGGGTAAGAGAATATCAAAATTATCCGACAGAGCAATGGAATTGCTTATGAAATATGATTATCCGGGAAATATAAGAGAACTTGAGAATATAATAGAGTATTCTTTTGTGATTTGCAAAGATATCATAACTCCGCAATGTCTTCCAAACTACATAACGGGAAAACAAACGGAGAGTTTAGACGAATTCAATACACTTAATTTGAAAGAGGTTGAGAAGCAACTAATTGAAAAAGCGATTAAATTGAGCAACAACAATAAAACAAAAGCCGCAAAGATGCTGGGGATTTCAAGAATTAGTCTCTGGAAAAAATTAAAGGAAAGAGAAAAGTAGGTAAAAGGGGCAGAATGAACTGCCCCTTTTATTTTATGTTAGTGAATTAATCCGAGCCAATCATGCAGCAGAAACTGTGCCCTGTCAATAAAAAGTGAGATACGAGCCATTACCGTGTAGCCGAATGATGCACCGAAGGCGATCATGATGTACCATATACCGAGGTTTGCAATTTTCCCTATGGTTCCTTTATGCGGAACAGAGAAGTAAAAGTAAACGAGTGTTGCAACCACACCGACAAAAATAATGAGGGCGTTAACAAGCAAAAGAATGTTTCCTCCAAACCAGGGGATTGCAATCGTGTTTTTTATATGTTCCACAATTGTCGTTTGAAAACCGAGGGGTATGGCAACACCGGCACCCCAACCTATGACAAAGGAAATGGGGATTTTACTCAACCAACTCTGCTTCCTTGAAAAGCGGAAAAACATAAGGAAACCGATTAATATGGGGATGATTATAAGATAGTTATGCTGGTCTCTTATGGGCACAACCATTTTTGCTATGACAACGTTGTACCATGTAATTGAGATGGAATAACCGATACTTACCCCGACTAAAAGGTATTCGGCAATTTTGTAAACTATGTTGTCTTTATACAAAAATGAGTAAATGGCAAGTGTAAGTAAAGCCGCTATCCAAATCCAGATGTTCGTACTCATTATGCACTCCTTTTATTTTGTTTTCTAATCGCAAAATATGATATATTCCCGAGAATTATGAGAATAATCATAAGTATGTGTCCCATTGATTGTGAGTTCATTCCTATTGTTGCCATTGCTCTTCCCTTTACATGGTAGAATTTTCTTACCAATGTCTCATATTCGGCAGCGCCTTTTAAGCCTCCAAGCATGCCCACTACCTGTTTTGTGCGGAGGTAAGGATAATAAGATGTGGCGGAAACGGCTGTGGTTCCCACTCCTATCTTTTCTCCGTATTTTGTATATCCGTATGTTATCCATGCGTATGGTGTAGATGAACCCGATATGGATATGGAAATAGGTATCTGCTCGAAATTTTTGACATTTTTAAAGATTGGCATTGTATCTGTCCTATTGCCGTAATAATCTGTTGCAAATGTGTTTTTAATACTCTCTCCTATTGAAAGAATAACGGCAGAATAACCCGGAGCATAGGGCATAACCGCATAATCTTTCCCTTCAACTTTGTGGAATTCCTTTGCCACCGTTGAAGTTATGTTTTCGGCAATACCTATTCCCGTAGGATAAAGTGACATGGTTATAACTTTGATGTTTTTTGAAAATGCATGTCTTAAAATTGCGATAGCCATGGGTGTAAGCTCTCCCTGGGTGGACGGGTCATAGTCAAATGAAATCAAAATGGGGCCGCTGTCAGGTTTAAGTGTATCTATAAATGTATATAAATTTTGTGAAGGGGGTGATATTTTTATGGGTATTGTTATATTGACGAAGAATGGTATTATAACCGCCAATGCCATTAGAAGATATACCCACCTCCTGTCGAGGCTTGAAATGCGAATCCAGAAATTCATTATTCACCTCCTCCAAGATAAGAACGTTCAATGCCGAGAATGATTTTCATGGAAGTTGCAATTGACCCGAGTCCCACACCGAGAAGAATGCCTCTCTGGGCAGCGAGACTGACTGTTGAAAGAATCCACTCGGTAATACCGGGCAATCCTTTGTAAATCAAAGAGCCAACAGGTATTCTTCCCAGCATAACAATGGTTGCCGTAATCAGAAGAACTGTTGCTTCGGGGGTTCTTGCCCTGAACGAACGAAATGCAGCCGAAGCTATGTAAAAAGCAAGAAGTGAAAACATGGCGGCTTGCATGGGTAATTGAATGTACATAAATATGTTCATAAAGAGCGAACCGTTATCAATTCCCCCGAAAATACCGATAAGCGCTGTTATTATGAGGGCACTCAGTGTAATTACGGAGAGCCACCAACCCTCTTTCCTTCTTTTGATTTTCTGATAATTGATAATAAAAACGCCACCTACGCCAAGGACGAGATAGAATGCGCTTATTATAATGACCCAATCGATTGACTGACTGTACAAAGCCTTGGATATGGGATGCGGAATGAAATACTGGATAATCATCCCTATACCCGTAAGCATTACTATGATTAATGGAAGTCTTCTCTTCATATTCTTCTACCTCACCGTTAGTATGTTGATTAACCAGTTAGACTTTAACAAACCGAGTATTATTCCCAAAAGGAGTGTCGCAAATATGACCAATTTA
>WFRF01000092.1 GCA_015486655.1 Caldifarciminota bacterium
ATAGTTTTTTGATGTTTAAGAAAGAAATGACCGCTATTTTGAGGGACAAACGTCTCATTTTAACGGTTACTTTAATTCCTTTTCTGTTTATTCCGGCTATTTTCTACGTTAACGGAATGGGGCAATGGGGAAAAGAACAGAAAAAATTCGTTATAGCTTATAATAAAAAGGTACCCTTTATTTCCTTTCTCGATAAAAACAAATTACAGACAGTCAAAATTGTTGATAAGAACAATGCCCTTAATTTTGATGCTTGGGATGTTTATTTATACAAACCTTCCACTGACACATCAAATCTGATTATATACGTTAATGCTAAAAACAGTGATGTAAACGGCATAGTGAAGACTCTTGAGAGATACTATCTTTCCTTTAAGAATTCTTATATAAAGGATAAACTGAAAGCAATGAATATACCTGTTGAGAAAGTATTACCAGAAAATATCAAGATAGTCCGAGTCAACGAGGAAAATAAAACAATCATCTCATTTCTCCTCCCGTTTTTAATTTTAGTATACCTGTTCGCCAATGCAATGGGAGTGGGGTTGGATAGCATAGCCGGAGAAAAGGAGCGGAATACATTGCAACTTCTGCTTGTTAGCCGTATTTCAAGAAACAGTATCCTATACGGAAAGCTTTTTTCCACAATGATTATATCTTTAACGGGAGCGGTCTTTTCCATACTCGGACTTATTTTTGCATATCTTTTAAAATTCCTGCCGGCTATAGGGAATTCCACTCTTAATATGACTCCCGTTGAATTCATACTATTTTCATTGATAATCATTACACTTGATATGCTTATTGTCTCCCTTCTGATAGTGGTTTCATCGTACAGTAAAACCGTTAAAGAGGGACAGGGATATATCTTACCGATTTATTTTATCGTAATTATTCTCGGAATGGCAGCAATAAACCCAAGCTCTGCAATTGCACAGAATTTTTCTAAATGGCCGTTTATGGATTCATTGCTTTCAATGCAATCGATTTTAAACGGCACCATCCCGTTTTCTCTTGTAATAGAAACTCTTATTTTAAACATCACACTAACCGCAATAATCCTGAAAATTACAACATTACTATTTAATAATGAGTCAATAATCTTTAGAAAATGAGGTAAAAATGTCATATAAAAATAAAAATGTTTTTATAACGGGGATAGGAGGTTTTGTCGGCTCATATTTGGCAAAAGAACTGATAAAAATGGGAGCAAATGTCTCCGGGCTTATAAACGTTAAATTCGACGGTAAAAAACCGAAGAATCTGAAAGACAAAAGAATTTTAAATAAGGTTAAACTAATGGAAGGTGATCTTCTTTCCAAAGAGAGCCTGATTAAAGCGATAAAAAAAACAAAGCCGGACTTTATATTTCATCTGGCGGCTCAGTCTTCCGTTTATAAATCTTTTGTTAACCCGATTGAAACTTTTGAAATAAATGTAAAAGGCACTGGTTATCTTCTTGAAGCTGTAAGAAAATTAAAAATCAAACCAAGAATACTATTCACCGGAACAAGTGAAGAGTACGGATTTGTGGCAATTAACCGAGAGCAGGTTAATAAATACCTAAAAATTCACAAAACGATTTTCCCCGTGCCGGAAAGGATGCCCGAGATACCGGTAAATGAACTGAATCCTTTAAGACCTATGTCCCCTTACGCTGTCAGTAAAATTACATGTGATATGATGATGAGAGACTACTTTAATTCATTCGGCATACCGTCAATTGTTGCAAGAGCATTTAACCATGAGGGAAAAGGCAGAGGAGCCAATTTTGTAACATCGGTTATAACAAGGCAGGTTGCTGATATAGCCCTGGGGAAAACAAACGAAATGAAAATCGGGAATGTCAATGCTATGAGAGACTGGAGCCATGTTCTTGATGTTATAAATGGATACATATTGCTCCTTGACAGAGGCACTTTCGGAGAAGTATACAATGTAGGCTCGGGAAGAACAAACTCCGTATTGACCTATATACTGTTAGCATTTGAATCCGCCGGTTTTGATGTTAAATCGATTCATTCCGTCAAAAACAATAAAGTCATTGATAACCCATTGGAAAGAGACAGAGGGAAAATATTCGGTTTTTCATTTTTCAGAACAAAAATTGACAGATTGATAATAGAAGGAAAGAT
>WFRF01000093.1 GCA_015486655.1 Caldifarciminota bacterium
AGGGTGGCAGGCACAGTGCATTTTTCAATGGATACAGACCGCAGTTTTATTTTAGAACGACGGATGTAACGGGATCGGTAAAGCTTCCTGAAGGAAGAGAAATGGTAATGCCGGGAGACGACGTAGAGTTAGAAGTAGAGTTGATAACGCCTATAGCAATGGAGAAGGATTTGAGATTTGCAATCAGAGAAGGCGGAAGAACAGTCGGTGCCGGTATCATAACCGAGATTATTGAGTAAGAGGTGTTAAATGCCAAGAGAAATTATACATCTTGCCTGTACGGAATGTAAGAATAAAAACTATACGACAACTAAGAACAAGAGGTTACATCCTGATAGAGTGGTCTATAAAAAGTACTGCAAGTTTTGTAAGAAACATACGGATCACAAAGAGGTTAGATAGAAATTGCGTAGGCCTGTAGCTCTAATGGCTAGAGCGCCGGACTCCAAATCCGGATGCTGGGGGTTCGACTCCCTCCAGGCCTGCCATAAAAGGTGGTAATAGATATGTTTAAAAAGGTTGTTAAATTTCTAAACGAGGTTAAAGCCGAAATGTCCAAGGTCACTTGGCCTAAGAGGAACGAGTTGATGGCTTCAACGGTTGTTGTGATTGTAATTTCGGCCCTGTTAGGAATTTTTATCGGACTAACCGACCTTGTCATCGGAAAACTGATGGGCATTATAGTGAGGTAGTGATGTCTTGGTTTGTTGTGCATGTGTTTTCCGGGCAAGAGAAAAAGATAAAAGAGCTCATAGAGAAGAAGATAGAAATCAACAACCTCAATGAGTATGTGAAGAGTATTATTATACCCGTTACCCATGTTACGAGAATAAGAGGTGGTAAACGTATTGTGATGGAGAAGAGAATTTACCCCGGTTATATTCTTGTTGATATGGAGCCCGATAAACGTGTTTTGAATGCAATAAGTTCCGTCAACGGTGTTATGTCGGTTCTGGGTTCTGAATACTCTCCCATGAGTTTAAGCGGCAATGAAATTCAAAATATCTTGAATCTCATGGAAGAGGGTAAGGAAGGCGGAATGTCTGCCGAACTTCCCTTTAAGGTTGGTGATTCCGTAAAGATTATTGATGGTCCTTTTGCCGAATTTTCCGGCACTATCGAAGAGATTAACGTTGAGAAAGAGAGATTAAAGGTTTCGGTAGCTATTTTCGGAAGGACTACACCGATAGAAGTTAAATTTAGTCAAGTAGAAGTATTATAATAGCGGAGGATTTTAATGGCAAAGAAGAAAGTTATAGGATTTATAAAGTTGCAGCTTCCTGCTGGTAAAGCTACGCCAGCTCCTCCAGTTGGTCCGGCTCTCGGACAACATGGTGTGAATATAATGGATTTTTGTAAAGCCTTTAATGCAAAAACGGCAAAAGAGGGCGATACGATTATTCCCGTTATTATTACCGTATATCAGGATAGAAGTTTTACATTTATTACGAAGACTCCTCCTGCTTCGGTTTTGATAAAAAAAGCAGCGGGGCTTGATAAAGGTTCCGGAGAGCCGAACAAGAATAAAGTAGGAAAGATTACGAAAAAACAACTGGAAGAAATTGCTAAAAAGAAAATGGAAGACCTGAACGCCTCTTCTGTAGAATCTGCAATGAATATTATTGCCGGTACTGCAAGAAGTATGGGCGTTTTAATTGAAGGCTGACGAGGTTGCATATGAAACACGGTAAGAGATATAGACAAATTGCAGAAAAAGTAAACAGGGAAAAACTATATACCCTTGAAGAAGCGGTTAAACTTATAAAAGATACGGCTACCGCAAAATTTGACGAAACGGTTGAAACCGCAGTCAGATTGGGTATTGACCCTAAGAAATCGGATCAGATTGTCAGGGGCAGTGTTATGCTTCCTAACGGAACGGGCAAGACTGTAAAAGTGCTTGTTTTTGCCGAAGGAGACAAAGCTAAAGAAGCTCTTGATGCAGGTGCCGATTATGCCGGTTCCGATGAATTGGTCGAGAAAATTTCCGGCGGATGGTTTGATTTTGACGTAGTTATTGCAGTGCCGGCAATGATGAGGAAAATCGGTAAACTTGGTAGAGTTTTAGGGACAAAGGGCTTAATGCCGAACCCGAAAAGAGGAACGGTGACCGAAGATATAGCAAATACTGTAAAGGCAATAAAGAAAGGAAAAATCAGCTTCAGAAATGATAAAACCGGTATCGTTCACGCTATCGTCGGTAAAGCATCCTTTGAAAACAACAAGATCAAGGAAAATGTGGTTGAGCTGGTAAGAGAGATTTTGAGAATAAAACCTTCAGCCGCAAAAGGCACATATCTTCGTTCCGTAACACTCTCCAGTACCATGGGTATCGGAGTTAAAATCGATCCCAAAGATATTCAATCTTTGATGAAGTAGAGGAGAAGCTATGAATAAGCAAGAAAAAAAGGAATTCGTAAAGAAGTTGGCGAAAGATATGTCGGAGGCAAAGGCGATTTACCTTGCGGATTATAAGGGTATAACCGTAAACGATGATGTCAGGCTTCGCAGAGAATTGAGGGAAGCTGGCGTGTCCTACAGTGTTGTAAAAAATACCCTTTTGAAAAGAGCTTTTGAAAAGAATAAAATCGAAGTTCCGGAAGAGTATTTTGCTCAATCGACAGCTGTTGCTTTACCCCAGGAAGATCCTGTATCTCCGGCAAAAATTATAAGTAAGTTTCTTAAGGATGTAGGTAAACCCGAGTTTAAAATGGCATATCTCGACGGGACAATATTCAACGCTGAAGATATCGAGAGATTAGCAAAACTTCCGTCGAAAGAAGAATTGTTGTCAAAACTCGTATGGGTATTGCAGTCACCTATAAGCGGTTTTGCATCGACACTCAACGAAGTTCTGGCTAAGTTTGTAAGAGTGACGGATGCTATTAGACAAGAAAAAGAAAAAATATAATAAATAGGAGGAAAAAATGTCAGAAACAACAACAAAAGTAATCGAATTGGTAGAGAAGATGACGGTTCTGGAACTTGCAGAACTGGTAAAGGAACTTGAGGAAAAGTTTGGTGTATCAGCTCAAGCTCAGGTAGTAGCAGCAGCGGCGGCACCCGGTGCGGCAGCAGCTCCCGCAGAAGAGAAAACAGAGTTTGATGTAGTACTCAGCAGTTTCGGTTCAAAGAAAATACAGGTTATTAAGGCCGTAAGAGAGTTAACATCGCTCGGATTGAAAGAAGCAAAAGAGCTCGTAGAAAGTGCTCCTAAAGCGGTAAAAGAAGGAGTATCAAAGGAAGAAGCGGAACAGATAAAGGAAAAGTTAGAGCAAGCTGGCGCAACAGTAGAGATTAAGTAAAATTAAATAAAAGGAGTATTCATTGAATAATACAATGAATAATAAAAGAATCAATTTTTCAAAAATTGGTTATAGTATACCTATAACTAATCTTTTAAGTGTGCAGCTTGATTCCTTTCGGGAGTTTTTGCAACAGGATGTTGAACCGGACAAAAGGAAAAATAAGGGACTTGAAGCGGTTTTAAGAAAAGCATTTCCTATAGAGGATATATATCAAAGATTTATTCTTGAATATAAGTCCTATAGGATCGGAAAACCCAAGTATGATTATATTGAGGCACAGGAGAAAGGGGTTAACTACTCTGTGCCTCTTTATCTGACGATTCGTTTAACGATAAACGAACAGCAAGGTGAAAAAATGGTCCACAGGGATACGGTCGAGCAGGAGATTTACTTCGGTGAAGTCCCCATGATGACGGAAAACGGCAGTTTCATTATAAACGGTGTTGAGCGAATCATCATCAATCAAATACACAGGGCGCCGGGACTCTTTTTTAATGAAAGTGGTACAATAGGCGATCAAATGCTCTTTACCGCTCAAATTATACCCTATAAAGGTGCATGGATTGAATTAGGTATTAATCCCAAGGACATTATTTATATTAATCTGGATAGGAAGAAAAGTTTTCCCATTACAATGCTTTTAAAAGCATTGGGATATGAGACAAACGAACAGATACTGTCACTGTTTTTTGCCAGCGAAAAGGTTAAACTGAGAATAAAGGAAGAAGATTATTCTGATTCACCTCTGCTTGGCAGAATTATTGCCAAAGATGTGTTTAGTGAGGAGACGGGCGAAATTGTTGAACCTGCGGCAAGAAGGATTACTCCCGAAGTATTATTCAGGCTGAAATCTAATAATGTAAAAGAGGTAATGCTTGTAGATGAATCGGAAAATGAGAGGGATGTTTCACTGATTGTCAACACACTAAGAAAAGATGCCGTTGCAGATCAGGAAGAGGCGGCAAAGAAGATCTATTTTCTTTTAAAAGGCAGCACCGCTGCAAATAAGGAAATATCGTTGCAATACATTGAAAACACATATTTTGACTCTACAAGATACGATTTATCCGAAATAGGCAGATACAAGATTAATAAAAAACTCGGTACCTCGTTTAAGGAGCAAACATTGGTTAAAGAAGATATCATTAATATAATAAAATATCTTCTTAAATTGCAAAAAGGTGATCCTGATGCCAGTACCGATGATATCGACAGTCTTGCTTCGAGACGTGTGAAAAGAGTTGGAGAGTTGCTGGAAAACCAGTTTTCCATTGCTCTTGCCAAAGCATCAAAGGTTATTAAAGAAAAAATGCTTTTGAAAGATGTCGAAACGATAAGCCCGAAGGAGTTGGTTAATGTAAGATTTATATCGAACATAATTCTTAATTTCTTCACGACAAGTCAGTTAAGTCAGTTTCTCGAACAGATAAATCCTTTAGCAGAATTGACGCACAAGAGAAGAATATCGGCTCTCGGCCCGGGAGGTTTGACAAGAGAAACTGCGGGATTTGAGGTTAGAGACGTTCATTATTCCCATTACGGAAGGATTTGTCCTATTGAAACGCCTGAAGGACAGAATATCGGTGTCATAGTATCTCTTGCAAGCCTTGCGAGGGTTAATCATCTCGGATTAATAGAGACTCCGTATAGAAAGGTTGTCAAAGGAAGGGTTACCGATGAAATTCATTATCTTGATGCCGATGCGGAAGAATCCGTTAAAATAGCACAGGCTAATGCTCCTCTTAATAAAAACGGGACATTTAAAGACGAGCACGTACTTGCAAGATGGAGAGGATTTTTCCCGAGAACTACCGTTGATGAGATATCATATATGGATGTTACTCCGGCGCAGTTGGTGAGTATTGCCGCAACGCTGATTCCTTTTCTTGAACATGATGACGCAAACAGGGCATTGATGGGATCGAACATGCAGAGACAGAGTGTACCGTTACTTAGGCCTGAAGCTCCCATTGTGGGAACAGGTATGGAAAAACTTGTGGCTGAAGACTCCAAAGCAGCTATTTTTGCAAGAAGAGCCGGCAAGGTGGTAAAAGTTACCTCAAAAGAGATTGTAATTGAACCTGACGGAATAGACGAGAATTGTTTTGAAGTCGATAAGCTTGACAGATATAAACTTACATTTATGAAAAGGACAAACCAGGATACGTCAATAATACAGATTCCCAAAGTAGATGAAGATGAACATGTTGAAGCGGGACAACTTTTAGCTGACGGACAATCCGTAGACAACGGTGAACTTGCTCTGGGAAGAAATGTGCTTGTGGCATTTATGCCATGGTACGGATATAACTTTGAGGATGCAATTATAATCAGTGAAAGACTTGTCAGAGATGATGTGTTCGCTTCCGTACATATTCAGGAATTTGAAGCCGAGGTAAGAGAAACAAAACTGGGACCTGAAGAGCTGACTCGTGAAATTCCCAATGTAAGCAATGAAGCTGTAATGTATCTTGACGAGAACGGCATTGTTGAAGTGGGAACGGAAGTCGGACCCGAAGATATTCTTGTGGGAAAGGTTTCCCCCAAGGGAGAAAGCGAATTAACTCCCGAAGAAAGATTGCTTAGAGCGATTTTTAAAGAGAAAGCTGCGGATGTCAGAGATACATCACTGAGAGTTCCGCCTGGAGTGCATGGTATTGTAGTCAAAACACAGGTTCTGTCGAGATCTTCCAAATCCAATCGTTCAAAAACAAAATTGAAAAAAGAGATTGAAGAGATTAAAAAAGAACGGGATAAGGAAGAAACAAAATACAGAAGAGAAGCGAAGCATATATTAATAAGTCTTTTGGAAGGGTTAACCCTTAAAAAAGATATTAAAGATAAATATGGAAGCACCGTTTTAAAAGCGGGACAAAAGATAGCAAAGAAACATATCGACAAATGGGATCTCAGCTCACTTGTATTTGAAAAAGGTTTTGTTGCCAGAAAGTCCGATAAGGTAATCGGGATTGTTTCACGTTACAATGAAATAATAGAATCTCTGCATGCCGAGGCAGACGCAAAAATTGAAAAAATCGAAATCGGAGACGACCTGCCTTACGGGACATTACAGAGAGTGAAAATTCTTGTTGCCCAGAAGAGAAATCTCCAGATAGGAGATAAAATGGCGGGAAGACACGGTAACAAGGGAGTTATTTCTCGTGTGGTTCCCATTGAAGACATGCCCTATTTACCTGACGGAAGACCGGTGGACATTATTTTGAATCCTCTTGGGGTACCGTCAAGAATGAATGTGGGACAGATTCTGGAAACACACCTCGGTTGGGCGGGAAAAGTACTCGGTATTAAGTTTGCTACGCCTGTTTTCGAAGGTGCGGAAATAGAAGAAATAAAATCGTATTTGAAAAAGGCAAAACTGCCGGAAGACGGTAAGTTGCCTATATATGACGGATTAACCGGAGAACTTGTAGATGATAGAGTAACCGTAGGATACATTTATATGATGAAACTCATACATATGGTTGAGGACAAGATACATGCGCGTTCAACAGGTCCGTATTCCCTGATAACACAGCAACCTTTGGGTGGAAAAGCTCAATTCGGAGGCCAGCGTTTCGGGGAAATGGAGGTTTGGGCATTGGAAGCGTATGGAGCCGCTTACAGCTTACAGGAGATGCTAACGGTTAAATCTGATGATGTGCCGGGAAGAACAAAGCTCTATGAATCTATAATCAAAGGGGAAAACTTCCCCGAACCGGGATTGCCGGCATCATTTAATGTTCTTCTGAAGGAGTTAAACGGTCTTGCAATTGATGTTGAATTGCGTAAGGAAGAACAGACTCAATCGGAGGAAAGATGAACTTAGAGTTTGGTAAAAGACCCATTTCACAAGGAGATTTCGATTATATCGCCCTCAGGCTTGCTTCTCCGGAAACAATTTTACAATGGTCGCACGGAGAGGTAAAAAAGCCGGAGACAATAAATTACAGAACGCAAAAACCTGAGAAGGGCGGACTTTTTTGTGAGAGGATATTCGGTCCTGTTAAGGATTATGAGTGTGCTTGCGGGAAATATAAACACGCAAAGTACAGAGGCATAATATGTGAGAAATGCGGTGTTGAGGTTACAACCAGCAAAGTGAGAAGAGAACGGATGGGACATATCACACTCGCTACTCCTGTTGCTCATATTTGGTTTTACAAAACATCCCCGAGCTACATTGCACAGGTTCTTAATATGCCCACAAAAAATCTCGTTCGTGTTTTGTACTATGATTCTTATGTTGTTACCGATTCCGGAAATACGGATATGAAAGTCGGTGATGTAATAAGAATATCAAAGTACAATGAATTGAAAGAGCAGGGTTTTGAATTTGAAGCGTTGATGGGTGGTGAAGGAATTAGAAAGCTTCTTGCGGATATCGATCTCGATGAGTTAAGCGCGGAATTGGAAACGGAACTGAAGTTGGAAAATTCCATAGACAAGAAGAAGAAAATGCTGAAGAGGCTTCAGATTGTCGAAGCGTTCAGGAAATCCGGTAACAGACCGGAGTGGATGGTGCTCACTGTTTTACCGGTAATACCACCTGATTTAAGACCTCTGGTACCTTTGGAAGGCGGCAGATATGCAACCAGTGACTTGAATGATCTGTACAGGCGTGTAATTACGAGGAACAACAGGCTTAAACATATGATGGAGATTAATACACCCGATCTGATTCTGAGAAACGAGAAACGCATGTTACAGGAAGCCGTGGATGCATTGATAGATAATTCCAGAAGAGTAAGACCCATTAAGCAGAGAAACGGGACACCTTTAAAATCCCTGTCTGATAACCTTAAAGGAAAACAGGGTAGATTCAGGCAGAATTTGCTGGGTAAGAGGGTTGATTATTCAGCTCGTTCCGTTATTGCCGTCGGTCCGGAACTCAAGCTTTATCAGTGCGGATTACCTAAAATTATAGCACTTGAGATTTTTAAACCGTTTATTATAAGAAAACTTGAGGAAAAAAATTATGCTTCGAGCATCAAAGGAGCAAAAAAACTACTCGAAAAGAATGCCCCTGAGGTATGGGAAATTCTTGAGAGTGTTGTGAAAGATCATCCGATTTTGCTAAATAGGGCTCCCACATTGCATAGGTTGGGAATCCAGGCGTTTCAACCGGTGCTTGTAGAAGGTAAGGCAATAAGACTGCATCCTCTGGTATGTGTTGCTTTTAATGCCGATTTTGACGGAGACCAGATGGCTATCCATCTTCCGGTTTCCTTTGAAGCTCAGTTAGAAGCCAGCACACTTATGCTTTCTGCAAATAACTTGCTTAAACCTGCAAACGGTGAACCTGTGGTTTCTCCCACACAAGATATTGTTCTCGGATGTTACTATTTAACAAAAGAGAAACCAAAATCAAAGGGAGAAGGCAAATATTTTGACGATGTTAATGAGCTCCATTATGCTGTAGACACGGGAAATCTTGATATTCATGCGCGCATAAAATATAAATATGAAGGTAAGTTTGTCGACACAACAGCCGGCAGAGTATTCTTTAATGAAATTTTACCGGAAGAGATGAGGTTTATTAACAGATTACTCGATAAAAAAGCACTTGCCCAGATTGTCAAAGAAGCCTATTTTTCAATCGGCATCTATAAGACCGTGAAGCTCCTCGATAATATAAAAGAGATGGGATACAGATATGCTACGAAATCCGGTTTAACATTCGGAGTTGATGATATAAAAGTTCCAGAAGTCAAGAAGAAGATTTTGAAAAAGGTGTTTGCGGAAGTCGATAATATCAATGACAGTTACAATAAGGGAATAATAACAGAGAAAGAACGCTACAATATGATTATTGATAAATGGACTGACGCCACCAATAAAATTGCCAGCGAAATGGAAATGAATATGCAAAAAGATCGGGACGGTTTCAACCCGATTTTTATGATGTGGAATTCCGGAGCAAGAGGAAGCGGAGATCAGGTTAAGCAGCTTGCCGGAATGCGTGGTTTGATACAGAGACCACAGAAAAAATTAACGGGTAAAGAGATCATAGAGACTCCCATCATATCCAACTTTAAAGAGGGTATGACAGTGTTGGAGTATTTTATTTCAACACATGGTGCAAGAAAAGGACTGACCGACACTGCGCTTAAAACATCGGAAGCCGGCTACATGACGAGAAGACTCGTTGATGTTGCCCAGGATATTATTGTGACTGAAGAGGATTGCGGGACAATTCTCGGTATCAAGAGAAGTGCTTTGGTTGAACCGGGCACGGGTAAGGTAATTGAAAGTCTTTCGGACAGAATCATGGGAAGGTATGCAGCCGAGGATGTTATTCACCCCATAACAAAAGAAGTTTTTGTTAAAGAGGACGAAGAGATTACCGAAGAAATTGCCAAAGCCATTGAAGAGAGCGGAATTGAAGAAGTTAAAATAAGATCGGTGCTCACATGCGAATCGAAGAGAGGCGTATGCAGGAAGTGTTACGGCAGAAATCTCGCTTCCGGCAAACTGGTCGAAGTAGGAGAAGCCGTGGGCGTAATGGCAGCACAAAGTATCGGAGAGCCCGGAACCCAGTTGACTCTCAGAACCTTCCATACGGGAGGAACTTCATCGAGAATTACGGAGCAGTCCACAATACATGCCCCATTTGACAGCAAAGTAAAATTGATAAAGGTCAGAAGCGTAGAGGATAAAGAAGGAAATATAGTTGTGACATCACGTGAAGGCAAAATTCGTTTCGTGTCGGACAACAAGGAAATTGAATACGATATACCTTACAGCGCAACGCTAAAAGTCAAGAACAATGAAAAGGTGAAAACCGGCGCATTCGTTTATGAGTGGGACCCGTACAATACATATATTGTCAATGAATACGAAGGTGTTGTGCATTTTGTGGACATTAAACCCAGGGTAACACTGAAAGAAGAGATTACCGGAGGTAAAAAGAAATATAGGATCATTGAGCACAGGGAAAAAGTATTAATGCCTGAAATAGATATTTATGATGACAAGGGAGAGAAACTGGGTGGTTATGCACTGCCTCTCGGAGCATACCTTTTGGTGAAAGACGGACAGAAGATATATCCTGGTGAGAATATTGCACAATTATCAAAGGCCGCAGGTAAATCTATTGATATTACCGGAGGTTTGCCGCGTGTTTCAGAACTGTTCGAAGCAAGAGTCCCGAAAGATTATGCTATTGTTAGTGATATTGATGGTATAGTAAGATTCGGTGCATCAAGAAGAGGTGCGAGAAAGGTTATCATAGAAGGATTCGAAGGCGAAGAGAAGGAGTACAAAATACCCTATGGAAGACATCTCTATGTCCATGACGGAGAGAGGATAAATGCAGGGGAAAAACTCTGTGAAGGTCCTATTAACCCTCATGACATATTGAGAATCAAGGGTGTTTTCAGCCTTGGTAATTATCTTGTCAACGATGTTAAATCGGTTTATGCTTTTCAGGGTGTTAAGATAAACGACAAACACATTGAAACGATAATTAAGCAGATGCTTCAAAAGGTTAAAATAATGAAAAGCGGGGATACGAGTTACATCGAAGGAATGCAGGTGGATAAGAAAAAAGTGGTTCGCGAGAACAGGGAGATTCTTAAAGAAGGCGGTACTCCGGCTGTATTTGAACCCGTTTTGTTGGGTATAACAAAAGCATCCATCTCATCCGAAAGTTTTATTTCCGCAGCATCCTTCCAGGAAACGACATCCGTACTCGCAAAGGCTGCTATTGAAGGTAGAGAAGACGAATTACTCGGAATTAAGGAAAACGTTGTCATGGGAAATTTGATTCCGGCGGGAACGGGCTTCAGAAAATGGCAAAAAATTGCCAAGGAAATATTCAACGGAGAAAAAGAAGATATTGATGAAGATAACAATGCAAACATTGGAGGAAAAGAAGATGCCAACTCTTAATCAACTTGTCAGAAAAGGCAGAAAAAAAATTGTTAAGAAAAACAAGGTTCCAGCACTTCAGGGATGCCCTCAAAAGAGAGGTGTCTGTACAAGGGTTTATACCACTACTCCGAAAAAGCCTAACTCTGCAATAAGAAAAGTCGCCAGGGTAAGACTTACAAATGGTTTTGAAGTAACAGCATATATCCCGGGAGAGGGACACAACTTGCAGGAACATTCTATTGTAATGATCAGAGGTGGTAGGGTAAAGGATTTACCCGGTGTAAGATATCACATCATAAGAGGTGTACTTGACACAAGTGGTGTTGAAGGAAGAAAACAGGGAAGATCACTTTACGGAACCAAACGACCTAAGAAATAACGGAGGAAACGTATGTCTAGACGTAAAAGAGCTACAAAGAGAGAAATTTCACCCGATTGGAAATACAACAGTGTTTTAGTCGCAAAATTTATAAATTCTCTTCTAAAGAAAGGGAAGAAAAGTGTAGCTGAAAAGATATTTTATGATATGATAGATGAAGTATCGAAAATTACGGGTGAGGATGGGTTAGATGTTTTCGAAAGGGCAGTTAATAATGTTAAACCGCTGCTGGAAGTAAAACCGAGAAGAATCGGCGGTGCAACATATCAGGTGCCCATGGAAGTATCTCCCGAGAGAAAGGTGACACTTGCAATAAGATGGATTTTGACAGCTGCCAAAAACAGGAATGAACGTGGAATGACAAAAAAATTAGCAGGTGAAATAGTTGCAGCGAGCAAAAAAGAGGGGTCCGCTTACAAGAAGAGAGAGGATACCCACAGAATGGCAGAAGCTAACAAAGCATTTGCGCATTTCAGAGTATAATTGCAATGGATAGTGTTCCGATAACAAAGATAAGAAATATCGGTATAATGGCGCATATCGATGCGGGGAAAACTACAACAACCGAAAGGATTCTCTATTATACCGGAAGAGTACATCAAATAGGCGAGGTTGATGACGGTGCCGCAACCATGGATTGGATGGTACAGGAAAAAGAGCGCGGTATTACAATCACATCCGCTTCGACCTCTTGTTATTGGAAAGATCATAAGATTAACATAATTGATACTCCGGGCCATGTGGATTTTACCGTCGAGGTCGAGCGATCGCTTAGAATTCTTGATGGTGC
>WFRF01000094.1 GCA_015486655.1 Caldifarciminota bacterium
TCCATGATAACGATATGGCAATAATCGGCAGAGTTGTCAGCTTTAAGGATCCGATAAGAGCGAGAATAAAGGGGGGGGAGTATGCGGTACTAAATAAATTGACATCGAAACCGTGGCAGGATTCCGGAGGGGCTTATTGGCTGGATCCGTACAATATAGACAATTGGGATTACAATATTGAAGTTGCAAAAGAGGTGCTGAAGAGAGGATTTGATGCGATTCAGTTTGACTATGTCCGTTTCCCTTCCGACGGAAATATTGGTCTGTGTAAATATCCGAATTATCAAAAGGGGTATTACTACAGTGATATTATTGCCATGTTTGCCCATTATGCGAAGTTTGAACTGAAAGGGTACAATGTGGGTATAGATGTATTCGGTTATTTACCGTGGTTAAAGAGAATTATCAATATAGGTCAGGATATGAAAATGCTTACTTCCCAGGTTGATATAATTTCGCCAATGTTGTACCCGTCTCATTTCGGGGACAGGTTTTTATTGAAAAACGGAGATTATTTCAGGAGAACGTATGATATTGTAAGGGGAAGTTTGCTGAAAGCGCAAAGATATGTTACAAAAAATCAGAGAGTAGTACCTTTTATACAGTCATTTACATATAAGCAGTCAAAAATGGGAAAATACTATGTTGAAAACCAGATTAATGCCGCTCTCTCGGTAGGAGAGGGCAATTACTATGTTTGGAATCCCGGTGGAAATTATTCCATGCTGTGGAAAGCCCTACACAATCTGAGGAATATAGAACAGTTGGGAAGATCTGTAAATTACATGAAACTGAAGGAGTATTTGTTTAATGAGGCTTCTGGATATAGAGATAAGCGGATTTAAATCTTTTGCAAATTCCATAAGAATACCTATTGATAAAGATATAATAGGATTTGTCGGTCCCAACGGTTGCGGCAAGAGTAACATTGTCGACGCAATAAAGTGGGTTATAGGGGAGCAAAACCCCAGGGAAATACGATGCGAAAGAAGCGGTGATGTGATTTTTAACGGATCTTCGCTCAGAGCTGCCCAGGGAATGGCTGAAGTTACTTTGAGATTATCCAATGAGGATAAAAAAATTCCTCTAAATTATAATGAGATTGAAATTACAAGGAGATTGTACAAAAACGGAGATAGTGAATATCTTCTCAACAGAACTCCTGTCAGATTGAAGGATATAAATAGACTTTTATCAGGGACGGGACTCGGGGAATCTTCCTATACATTATTTAAAGCTTCCGTGATTGACGAATTATTAAGCCCGAACAGTATGTTGATTAATAATATATTGAGCGAAGCAAGCGGAATAGCGAAATATAAACTGGATAAGAGAGAAACGCTGAAAAAACTCAAGTTAACAAGGGACGCAATGAAAAGGGGGGATGATATAATTGCCGAGGTTACGGAGCGGTTGAAAACACTCAAATATCAATCGGATAAAGCGAGACGGTACAACAAACTCAAAGATGAAATTGAAAATAAGGAAAAACTTTATCTGATCAAAGCATATAAATCCGGAGAGGAAGAGTTATCAAGCATTGACAGGCAAATTGAAGAAATCAAAGAAAGGGAAAACGGGAAAATTCAACGATACAACGAGATTGAAAAGAACAGGAGAGAGAATGACGCTAAAATCGTAGAATTGTCTGATTTGAGAGAAGCTATTATCCAAAGTATAGATTCCATAAATGAAGAGTTGAACAATATAGCTGCCGAAAAGTCAACTGTCACGGCTGAAATGAAAAATCTTAAAGAGCGTTCGCAAATTTTATTGCAGGAAAAGAAAAGATTGATTGAAAGTATTCCGGAATCCGAAGATAACATTGAAACAATTAAAAGAAGCATAACTGCCATTGGAAATGAAATTCAAGCTTTAAATGAAGGTTTGGAGGGGTTTGACGGTAATATAGAGGAAATAACAAAAGAAATAGCTAACAGGAGTATTGAACTTGATGTTAAGAGAAGGGAGTTGGAGAAGAAACGGGAAAGTTTGAGAAAAAAGGAAAATGAGTTTGAGGTAGAGAAGAGAACATACCAGTTCAACTTGGATAAAGTAAACGATTTGAAAGATGAACTGGATTCCAAAATTGAAGAGAGCAAGCGGATGAAAGAGGATCTGCCGACCATTGAAGACGAACTTGCCGAAAATTTGACCAAGGAAGAAGAACTAAAAAAAATAATAAAAGATTTGAATGAGAAAATGCTTAAAGTCAACAGAGAAATTGAGAACAAAAAAGAAGAACTGCAAAAAGCGGAGAGCAAATCAGCCGCTCTGGAAAGTGAACTGCGCATATTGAAAGAAATGGAAGAGAACAACGAGGGGATAGGGAAAGAAGCGCTTAAATACAGAAAATCCGGCAAATCTCTGCTTATGGATAAGGTAGAAGGTAAGAAGGGATATGAAGATTTAATTGAGAGTCTGTTGGCAAACTACAAAGATTATGTCTTATTAAACAACAGGGATGAATTGGTTGAACTCACCAAGAAAATTATTTCGAATAAAAATGCCGGAAAGGTTAATTTTATTTACAAATACGGTAAAGAGAACAGGGGTAATTTGCGCGAATATATAAAAGAAGGGGCTGAATATCTGCCTCAGTTTGTTGCAAATACCATTGTTTTGAATTCCATTGATGACATTGATTTCAATGCAGAAGTTCCTCAAATTACCAAAGACGGCAGGGTCTTTTACTATAAAAATCTTCTTTCTGTGAACGGTGAGAACAACGTTAAATTTATAGGAAGGAAAAAAAGGATAGAGGAAATTGAGAGAAATATAGACTCGATTGGTAAAAAGACAGGGGAATTAAGAGAATCAATAGATATTTTACTATCAGAACAGGAAAATCTAATTAAGATAATCAATGAAAGAGAAGGTGATGCCTCAAAACTATCCGAATCAACTGCCGAGATTGAAGAAAAAATCAGAGATTTCAAAGGTAGAATCAGCTTAATCGACTCGGAAATCGAAGATATAAGGGAAGAAATATCCGAATACTCCGTTAGTCTGGATGACACTAAAATCAGACTCGATGAGCTTAAAAACATTATTACCATTGAGAGAGAGGAGATGCCTACAATTGAGGATTATGAAAAAGAATTAGAGGATTTAAAAAAGAGACTTGAGGTTATTAATAAAGAAAGGCAAAACACAGAAATCGAAAAGATAAAAAAAGAGAACGAACTTGCCAATAAAGAGAAATTCCTGGAGGAGCTCAAGACCGGAATCAGTACTACAAAAGAACGTATTAACGGAATTGAGAAAAATCTGCAAACATTTGCCGCTGAAATTGAAGAGAAGAATAAAAAGATTGAGGAGTATGAGGGAAAAGAGAAGGAATTATATGATAATATTGAAAAATTCAGGGCAGAAGACAGAGAATACAAAGAAAAAATTAATCATATAAGGGAAGAAATAGAAAATAAACAGAATGAGATTTCCAATATAAACGAAGAACTTGAATCTGTGAGAAGCGAGATTGAGACATTGAAGATTAAAAGGGAATCTGTTGCCATTAAAACAGATGAAATAAGAATGAGATTGAAAAACAGATACGGTATTGATGCCGAAAAGAGCGATTACGAGAGCGAAGAAAAAATTCCCAGTGATGAAGAGATTGAAAAAATGAAAAACAGACTCCAAAGAATGGAGCCGATTAATCTTCTGGCATTAAAAGAGTATGAAGAGGTAAAAGAGAGGTATGATTTTCTAATAAAGCAGCGAGATGATCTTTTGGAATCGGAAAAATCACTTCTTAAAACCATAGAAATTTCAGATAAAAGGGCAAAAGAGGATTTTGAAAAAAATTTTAGCACGGTACGGGAAAATTTTAATAAATTATTCAAAGAACTGTTCGGGGGGGGGAAATCAAATATTGTAATTGAAAATGCCGATGATCCGATAGAGTCAAAGATAGTTATATATGCGCAACCTCCTGGAAAGAGGGTAAAAAATATCACGATGCTTTCCACAGGTGAGCAGACACTGGCTGCAATTGCTTTGCTTTTTTCAATTTACGAGACAAAACCTTCTCCGTTCTGTTTCATGGATGAGATTGATGCTCCTTTGGATGATGCAAATGTAGAACGCTTCATAGGACTCCTTAGAAGACTAAAAGAACACAGTCAGATTCTCATGATTACTCACAATAGACGTACTATGGAGGTATGTGAGTACATATACGGGGTTACAATGGAGGAAGGGGTGAGTAAGGTCGTATCAATTAATTTGGAAAAAGAGGTGGAAGAGTGGGTTTAATCGGTAGTATAAAAAATGCACTGAAAAGGACTTCCGGTGCCTTGAAAAAGGGCATTGCAGGGGATAAAATAGTAATAGAACAGCTTGAGAGAACCTTAATTGAAGCCGATTTCGGCGTGGCAATTACCATGGAGATTATCGAAGGGGTAAAAAAGGCTCTGGACAAAAAGGCTGCAATAGAAGAGATAAAATCATATCTTATGGAGATTCTGGAGGGAGTGGGGAATACAGACAATAATATGAATTCTGCTCCGTATGTAATTATGTTTGTGGGTGTAAATGGTGTCGGTAAAACAACAACCATAGCAAAAATTGCAAACCTTGAGTTGAATAATGGGAAAAAGGTTTCTCTTGTGGCGGGGGATACATTCAGAGCGGCAGCAATAGAACAACTAACTATATGGAGTGAGCGGTTAAATATCCCCATTGTTAAAGGTGAATACGGAACGGATCCTGCCTCAATAGCATACAGAGCGATTAACGATGCGAAAGGTAAGGAGATGACGGTTCTGATAGATACGGCAGGAAGGTTACATACAAATAAAAATCTAATGGGTGAAATGGAGAAAATAGTAAGGGTTTCCAAGAAAGTTGATGAGAATTATCCCAATGAAATATTGATTGTTCTTGATGCTTCCATAGGACAGAACAATATTCAGCAGGCGAAGCAGTTTATGGAAAGTGTCCCTTTAACGGGAATTGTTTTAACAAAATTGGACGGAACGGCTAAAGGGGGCAGTATTTTCCCAATTGTCAGAGATTTGAAAATACCGGTAAAATTTATAGGTACGGGAGAAGGGGTAGATGATATCTCGGTTTTTAATCCGAGAGAATTCGTAGAGGATCTTTTCCAGGAATAGATAAACGGAGAGAGAGTTATTCTCTCTCCATTTTTTCTTTAATCTCGGTAACAACCGATTTCAAATCGGCTATTTGTTCTCTTAGATTTACAATGTCCTTTTTTATGCGCTCAATTTCTTCGTTTTCTTCCTCGCTGTGTTCATGCGAATTACCCTGTGCTATTTTCTCTGAGTAGTTTATATTTCCTTTTGTGTACTCGTTAAGAACATCCTTTATTTTTCCGTAGGCACCTATAACGGGTTTTATGCCGTACTCTTCAAAAAATTGTTGGGCTCGGGGTCCCATTCCGCCTGTTATGATAACATCAACATTTTGTTGTTTCATATATTCGGGTAATTGTCCGATGTCGTGTCCTTCTGCCATAGGATTAACAGTGGAGTAAACCTTTGTAACATTGTTCCCGTCCATTTCCACGTAAACAAAATAGGGACAATGTCCGAAATGATAACTCAA
>WFRF01000095.1 GCA_015486655.1 Caldifarciminota bacterium
CAAAGTATTCCGTTCCGGTTTACCAAATATTGTCATGTTCGGAAGCATCTTCGAACCTGGCTCGATATGATGGGATTCGTTACGGTTATAGAGCGGCTGAATATGATTCTCTCTTCGATATGTATAAAAAAACAAGGGGAGAAGGATTCGGAGAAGAAGTTAAGAGGCGAATTCTCTTCGGAACATATATACTAATGGCGAAAAACAGCGCTCTATATGCAAGTTCTTTTAAAGTTTCCAGACTTATAAGGGATAAGTTAAAAGAGACATTTGAAGATTTTGATATTTTAATAACACCGACAACATTCAACGCCGCTTTTAAATTCGGAGAGAAAATAGAGGATCCTATTCAGATGCATCACTCCGATGCCCTAACCTCGATATGTAATCTCTCCGGCAATCCCGGGCTTTCAATACCGGCAGGCTTTACGAAAGAGAGGTTACCTGCAGGTATTCAAATAATTACAAAACGGTTTGATGAAGATAACATGTTCAGATTTGCCAAGTATGTGCAGAAAAAAAGTGATTGGCATAAAGCCTTACCCAAGGAGTAAATTATGTATAAAGCAACAATAGGTATAGAAGTTCACGCGCAAATAAAAACGGCAACAAAGATGTTTTGCGGATGCAAAGTTGAATTTTTGGCGGAACCCAATACGAATATTTGCCCTATATGTATGGGGGAACCGGGTGTTTTGCCCCATGTAAACAAGAGGGCTGTGGAGTTAGCCGTAAGAACTGCAATTGCCCTTCATGCAAAGATAAATTTGAAATCCATTTATGCCAGAAAAAACTATTTTTACCCCGATTTACCCAAAGGTTATCAGATAACACAATCGATTCCTCTTGCCGAAGGAGGATATGTTGAAATTGAAACGGAAAAGGGGAAGAAAAAGATATACATCACGAGACTTCACATAGAAGAGGATGCGGGGAAACTGTTTCATACTACCGAGGGACACTCGCTGGTTGATTTTAATCGAAGCGGAGTGCCGCTAATGGAAATTGTTTCCGAACCGGTCATTGAAAACGAAAAGGAAGCCGTAGCATATTTGAGGCGATTGAGGCAGATTTTGCGTTATGTGGGTTCTTCCGACGCAGACATGGAGAAGGGGCAATTCAGGTGCGAGCCCAATATCTCCGTAAGTAAAGATGAAAAAAGGGGCGTTAAGAGGGAGGTTAAGAATCTTAATTCGCTGAAAGCCGTTGAAAGAGCCATAAAATATGAAATATCGAAGCAGACGGATTCCCTTGAAAAGGGGGAAAGCATAACACAGCAGACGATGTTGTGGGATGAGAAAAAGCAGATGGCGTTGCCCATGCGGGAAAAAGAGGGTGTTACCGAATATAGATACTTCAAGGAACCCGATCTAATCCCGCTTTTATTAAATAATGACATTATAGAAGAGCAAAGTAAGGCTATTCCCGAACTGCCCACTGAGAAATTCAACAGATTAAGAGAGGAGTATAAGATAAAAGGGGAAGATGCCGAAATTCTCGTCGATTCACCTGAAATGGCGGAGTTCTTTGAGAAAGCCATCAAATCCGGATGTTCCTCAAAGTATGCCATAGGCTGGATGACAACGGACATCCTGGGGGAATTGAACAAGAGCGGGAAATCGTTCGGTGACATAAAAATAGCACCGAATCATCTTGCCCGACTGAATAAAATGATAGAAAATAAAACAATAAATATGAACATAGCAAAAAAGATTTTGCACAATATTCTCTTTACCGGGGAAGCAACAGAAGCTTACATCAAAAGAAATAACCTCTCGCAGGTGACGGATGAAGGTGAAATCGAAAAAGCTGTTGTTGCTGTTATTGAGGAGAATTCAAAAGAAGTGGAACGATACAAAGGCGGGGAGGAAAAACTATTCGGGTTTTTTGTGGGACAAGTGATGAAAAAGATGAAAGGAAAGGCAAATCCCGGTGTTGTAAATAGACTTTTGAAAGAGAAGTTAAATAGGAGGTAGGTATGATATTTGATAATGTTGAGAAATTGCACGAATCGCTTAAAGGGATTCTCAATATCGAAGGTGAAGAGGTCAAAGTATTGGATGATAAAAGATTTAAAGAGGAGATACTCAGAGATTTGGTTTTGAATTCCGCAATAAATAGTAACACTGACGTTGTAAAGGAATCAAGAAGAATAATTAGAAAAATTGCCGCGGGAAGAGGTATAAAAACGGCATCCATTCACGATTATTATATGTCGGTGCCCCATGACGACACGATAAATTTCACCGTTCCCGCTATTAATTTGAGAATGATGACATACGATTCTTCAAGGGCTGTGTTCAGAAGTGCCAAGAAGATCAACGCCGGACTTTTTATATTCGAAATAGCAAGATCCGAAATCGGTTACACAAAACAATCTCCCGATGAATATGTTACTTCTCTGCTCGCTGCCGCCATAAGGGAAGATTATGAACATCCTATTTTTGTACAGGGAGATCATTTTCAGGTGAAAGCGAAAAAATATTTCGGTGAAGAGAGAGACCAGGAGTTAAATTCCATAAAAAATTTGATAGACGATGCATTAAAAGCGGGATTTTATAATATTGACATAGACAGTTCAACCTTAGTCGAGCTTGAAAAACCCTCTATAAAGGAACAGCAATACCACAATTATAAGGTTTGTGCCGATCTGACAAGATACATAAGAGAGAAACAACCTGAGGGAATCAACGTTTCCACAGGCGGAGAGATAGGAGAGATAGGTAAAGGTAATACAACCGAAGAGGAATTAAGGGCATTTATGGAAGGCTATCTTGAAGAACTCGGAGATTTGCCTGGCATCAGTAAGATTAGTATTCAAACGGGAACGGCTCATGGGGGTGTTGTTTTACCCGACGGTTCCATTGCAAAGGTAAAAATCGATTTTGATACATTAAAGAAACTGGGAGAGGTGGCAAGACGCGATTATAAAATCGGAGGTGTTGTCCAACACGGTGCATCCACACTGCCCGATGAGGCGTTCCATCATTTCCCTGATAATAAAACGCTCGAGGTCCACTTGGCAACGGGATTTCAGAATATTATGTTTGACCATCCTAAATTCCCAAAGGATCTTTACGAAAAAATGGTTAAAACAATAATGGAAAAATACGGTTCCGAAAAGAAAGAGGGAATGACGGACGAGCAGTTTATATACAAAACGAGGAAAAAGATGAACGGCGATTATAAAAAAGAGTTGTGGACTCTTGATACGGACATAAGAGCAGCAATAGAGGAATCATGGGAAGAAAAGTTCGATTTTCTGTTTGAGCAGTTGAGAATTAAAGATAATATTAAATATCTAAAAAAATATATAAGAGTTTAAAATCCGTAACCCTTTAAACGGAACAGAACACCGTATTTATATGCGGGGAGTTTATAAAATTCCCCGTATATTTTATAATAAGGTGTATATTCCCCGTAAATTGTCGTTGAAAAGTTATTTGAAAATTTAAAACCGAGATCACCGTTTAAGAGTAATGACAACGGTTTGAATTTGTAACTTTTAATGTAATCGAAATCGGATATTGCACCTATGGTGAGTTTAATGCGTTCGCTACGGAAAACCGTATATAAATAGGCGGAAAAATCCGGCAAAGAAAGGGTATCCTTTAATGCGTAATTGTTGCTTATGCCGGAAGACAATTTAAAAAATTTATTTTCATAATGCACATTCATTCCAGAGTGCAATATTCGTATATTCATATATGACATCACGGCATTGGACAGTGTATCAAAATGGGGAAATGCCGTATATTCACCGTAATTACCGTAAATGTTAATCCCCATGAATTTTAAATTTATTCCCGAATAATGATTTACTTTATATTGGTAGAATATCTTGGAAATAAAAGCATTGGGAATCGTATCCATAACGGTATAGAAATTATGAAAATCATATTTCGGATTATAAAACAGGGAGAAAAATCCCTTATAAAAGTAGAATTTCATATTTACGAAGGGAAGTATCTTTTTATCGAGCAGCTCTGCCCCTATTTTTATATTTCTATAAAGTTTTTTTCTGTTGGAATATCCGAATGCCGGTGTCAAATGATTGTTAAACATACATACTTGCATAAATAATCCGTGAGTGTTTACCATTGAATAAGATAGAGAAGAACGTATGGTTAACATTCTCTCGGCACCCGAGGTTCTTTTATTTCCAATGAGTTGGTTTATATTATTTGTCATTAAAAATTTGTTGCTGCCGATTGATTTGAATATCTTGAAATTGAGCATGGAATAATGCTTGTCACCTATGGACTTATTATTGGAATAAACAGAAAAGAGAAAATTTCTTTGAACAATATCGGATATTTCAAATCCTATACTGTTACTGGAAAGGGGGAGAAACAGTGAATCATTTTGAAAAAAATATCCTAAGGTATAACTTAAATCTTTCTTATAGAGGGAGACGTATGAAGAGAATTTATTGAAGTGATAAGGCTCAATTTCTACAAAGAGCTTGTTCATGGTGTCGGGATATATGTAGGGGAACAAAAGCATGGTTGACATTGAATCCGATTTACTGAAATATACTACGGAAGGTAGAGTAACATCCATTTTAAGGGGAATGTCGGGATCTCTGCCGTAAATCGGCAAGAAAAAAACAATGCTAAATAAAATCAGGTATATTCTTTTCATAAGGCGGTTTTATAATACCTTTTTCCGTTATAATACCCGTTATAAGTTGATTAGGTGTTACATCAAAGGCGGGATTTATAAATTTTACGCCGGTGTCCTTCAATCCTTCATATCCGATTCCGTATAGTTCCATTGCACTTCTGAGCTCAATGGGAATATCGTTCATGTCGCTTGCGTTTCTGTCAAATGATGATGATGGGGCAGCAATATAAAAAGGTATGTCGAAATGCGCGGCATTAATCGCTATGTCGTATGTCCCGATTTTATTTGCCGTGTCTCCGTTCATCGCAATGCGATCCGCCCCTGTTATCACAATATCTATGTCCCTGTTTTCCATTATATATGCCCTTGCATTGTCGGGCAGTACATTGACGGGGATGCCCTCTCTGTTTAATTCGAATGCAGTAAGGCGAGCCCCCTGCAAAAGGGGCCTTGTTTCTCCCACAAAAATTTCGGGGTTTTTCCCTTCCCAAAATGCTCTGTATATTATGCCGAGAGCTGTACCTATGCCTCCGGTTGCAAGGGCTCCGGTGTTGCAGTGAGTCATTATTTTGGCATT
Organism: Caldifarciminota bacterium; assembly: GCA_015486655.1. Lineage (GTDB taxonomy): Bacteria > Hydrothermota > 32-111 > QNBC01 > QNBC01 > QNBC01. Next base: position 5,204 of record WFRF01000095.1, read on the forward strand.
TTCTTTAATTAGTTCCAAACCGTAATCCGCAATATTTTCACACATTGCTCTGTCATTTTCATGTATTTCTATGGATAGTTTTACCAGTTGCTCGTGGATTTTATATTTGTCATCGTAAATTTCGACTATTTTCTTGGCCTTATCAAGTATATTGAAGAGGTTTACCGCTGTCGGACGCGAAGATTTTAACAAATCTATATCTTTGAGTAGATTTGCTCTGTATATCTCACTCTCTTTGTCAAGATTCAATACGGAACTCAATCGTGTACCGTAAGCAGCTGCAATGCCGATTAAAGGAGCACCGCGTATTTTCAAGAATTTTATGGCGTCTCTCAAAAGGGGCACTGTTTCAATCTCGATATATATCTCGTCATTGGGAATTTTAGTCTGATCAAGAATAATTATTTTATCATTTTCGTATTCTATTGGAATTATCATCTTACTTGATTCCCGGTTTAAAATTATTCATAATTTCAATAACCTGTTTTACAGGTAGTCCCACAACATTGTCTTTGTTTCCTTCTATTTTCTTTATTACCAAATTTCCGTATTCCTGTATTGCATAAGCTCCGGCTTTATCGCCGTATTCTATCTTATCAAGGTAATCGTCCACTTCTTTTAGGGATAGCGGTTTAAAGGTTACGGCGGTTTTGGCAAAGGATGTGACATACTCGTATGTAGCCGAATACATAATACAAAAACCCGTAACAACATAGTGGGTTTTACCGGAGAGTAAACGTATCATGTATCTCGCTTCATCTTCGTTTATGGGTTTCCCGAGGATTTTTCCCCCGACTGCTACCATTGTATCGGCTCCGATTATAAATGCATCTTCATAATCGGCAGCGATCTTCTTTGCCTTTTCCAATGCGATGTTCATGGCATTTTCTTCTGTGGTTATCATATCGTTGTAAAACCGCTCTTCGTTTATATGTGCGGGAGCAATTTCAAAATCGATATTTTCTCTTTTTAGAAGTTCTATTCTTCGCGGGGATTTTGAAGCAAGAACGATTTTTCTCATATCTGTCTGTTTTTCTTTTCGTTTTCTCTTAATGCTACGGCAGCTTCATGTATCTTTTTTTCATCCTCTGTTTTCGGTATGAATGTAATGTTATGCGGTTTTTTGTTCCCGTTTTCATCAACGGAAACAAATGTCACAAAACCTTCCACTATGGTATCGTTTCCGTGTAAGGCGTTCGATGCCCTGCCGTAAACGGTTATACTGGTTTTACCCGTAAAAGCCAGTGATGTGTCTATTCTAACTATATCACCTTTACCTGCCGGTTTTGAAAACTTTAATCCGTGTATTTTCAGACAAACGAGTTCCTCGGGATTTCCGTAGTGCATATTTGCTTCGATAAATGTGGCTTCCACAAACCAGTCAGCCATTCTTCCGGCATATAACGTACCGTGGTGATTGAGATCTTCACTCTTTACGAGTCTTGATACAGTATTCATCAAACCCTCCGATTTGTTGACAAAATATTATATAAAAGTATAATAGCATAAAAGGAGATTTTATGGAAGTGTTACTGTCTAATTTTCTTCATATATGGCTGCCCAAAATCATATTTACCATTGTTACGTTTGCCGTTGCATACCTTTCGGTATATATCATTGAAAAAATTATAAGAGGGGTAGTGACGCATGCAAATGTAAGAAGGATGAAACCGGAACAATTCATTACGATTACCCACCTATTTATTAACATAACGAAAATCACACTGTACTTTTTTGCGACAATCATCGTTCTCAATAAATTCGGTATAAATACGTCAGCAATCGTAGCCAGTGCCGGTGTTCTCGGACTTGCCGTCGGTTTCGGAGCTCAGGAAATGGTTAAGAACGTTATTTCAGGATTGTTTATTATAATGGAAGGACTGTATTATATCGGTGACGTAGTTGAGATTGGCGGAACTGTCGGGACTTGTGAGAAGATAAATCTGCACAACACATACATCAGAGATTTTACCGGTAAAGTTTATATTATTCCCAATGGTGATGTGAGAAAGATCGTAAATATGAACCGGGATTTTTTAAGAGTGGTGGTAAATGTCGGCATAAGTTACGATGAGGATGTGGATAACGCAATGAATGTGATGAATGACATAATTAAGCGTTATGCCGATGAAATAGGGAAAAAGTATCTCGGAGAGTCTTCCGTTCAGGGGGTTACCGAACTCGGTGATTCGGCAGTTTACATTAGAGGTGTAATGAAGGTATCGCCAGATGTATATTGGGATACGCTCAGAGAGCTGAACAAAAGGGTATTGAATGCATTTAGGGAGCATGGAATAAGTATACCGTATAACACTCAGACAATTTACTTAGCAAAGGAGCAATAATGGATAAAGTTACCGATTTCTTAGTCAATCTTTTGAACACCAAGAGTCCTTCGGGACATGCGGACAGAGCAATTAATTTCGTAAAGGATGCGTTTGAAAAATTAAATGTAAATTGTGAAATTACGAATAAGGGAGCATTACTATGTGTTTTGGAGGGGAAAAATAAATCGATAAAGAGGACTGTGTCGGCTCATGTGGATACCCTTGCAGCCATGGTAAAAGAGATCAATTCGGACGGTAGTATGAAGTTGTCGAGGATAGGCGGTTACACGATGAATTCCGTTGAGGGCGAATACTGCTCCGTTGAAACATTTAACGGGAAATTCTATTCGGGAACGATACTGTACAACGAGACTTCCGTTCATGTGTATGAAAAAGTGGGAACAACCGAAAGAACGGACAAGAACATGATTGTCAGACTTGATGAAGTTGTGAAGAATGATAAGGATGTGAAAAACCTGGGTATATCAGTTGGTAACTATGTTCATTTTGACCCGAGAGCAAAAGTAACGAACAGCGGTTTTGTAAAATCGAGACATTTGGATGATAAAGCCGGTGTTGCCGTTCTATATTCCGCGCTTTTAAAATTGCGGGAAAACGGCACTGTTCCGGCCTACGATACATATTATTTTATAAGCAATAATGAGGAAGTGGGACATGGTGCAAGAGCAGGTTATCCCGAAGATACGGCTGAATTTCTTGCAGTGGATATGGGAGCCGTTGGAAAAGGGCAGGCATCCAGGGAGGATAATGTGGCAATTTGCATAAAGGACTCTTCCGGGCCCTATAATTACGACCTTACCATGAGATTAAAGGATATAGCCGTCAATAACGGGATTAATTTTGCAATGGATATTTTTCCCCACTACGGTTCGGATGCAAGTGCTGCAATCAGCGCGGGATTAAATGCAAAACATGCCTTGATAGGTCCCGGAATTGATGCATCACATGCCATGGAACGCACCCATATTAAGGGGATAGAAGAATCTGCAAAGTTACTTTATTATTATATTTTAAGCGAGTAAAATGGAGAGAATTCTTTTTAATGTTCCGGAGATAAGCCCCAAAGAGGATTATCAAAACAGTTTCTTTTTATCTGTAAAGTCAATGCTTGAATATCTCGGGTATAAATTTGATTACGAGTTCCTTATGGGGGTGAGTTTGCACGCTTTCAGAACAAATATATATCCCGATCTCTCTTTGTCCTCCACGGATCCCTTCTCAGGATTTAATACTGGGGAATATCTGCTGAATGTATTGGATATAGACTGGGAAACACGCATGGGATCAGAAGATGACAAAGACGCTTCTCTTACCGTTATGAAAATCGTTGACAGCATAAACAGAGGGGTGCCTGTTATTGCAATTCATATTGATTATACGGAGAATTGGGGAATTATAAACGGGTACGGTGAAAATGTTTCTAACTTTTACGGTTTGTTCTTCAATCAGGAAACTTCAGGAAGCAAAATAGTGACTTCTTGGCCATTTATAGCGGTTATTGCAAAAAGTGTGAGTATAAAAAAGGATAGAGAGAAGATTGTAAAAGATGCCCTTGAAAATTTTTCATACATATTGACACCGGGTATCGTAAGCGGTTATTACAACGGGAAGCTCGCTCTGGAATATATATTGGAAAATAAACTCTATGAAAG
>WFRF01000096.1 GCA_015486655.1 Caldifarciminota bacterium
ATGCAGCCGAACTTAAACTTACAATCAAATCACTTTGTAATGCTAATTTAGTTGACATTACGCATGAGTTAAATAAATTTGATATTGATGAAGCGAGATTTGTCATGTTGCAGGCTGAGAGAATTATGCCGGAACGCTCAATAGTAATTGCTGTTGTGGACCCTGGAGTGGGGAGCGAAAGGGATTGTCTTTTGCTGAAAAAGGGGAATCGTTTCTTTGTCGGTTCGGATAACGGGATATTTGATTATATCATTGACGATAAGACGGAATGTTATACTATTAAATCGGACAGGTTCGGTTCCGTTTCGAAAACCTTTCATGGAAGGGATATATTTGCCCCTATAGCCGCAAAAATTGCCAATGATGAAAAGATTGACGAATATGTTTTAAAGAAAGAATACAAATTGAGAGCACCATTTAATCCCGAATCAAGAAACGGTTCTATAAAAGGGAAAATTGTCTATATTGATTCTTTTGGCAATGCTATAACTAATATCGATAGGAGCTTTCAAGAGAGTATAGAAGAAGGTGTTATTTTGTTCAGAGGAGAAAAAATCGGACTTGTGAACTCTTACAGTGGACAAGAGGGTTTATTTGCCATATATGATAGTGCGGGATATCTTGAAATAAGCAGCTACAGAGGGGAACAAAAAACAGATTTTAATATCGGTGAACCGGTAGAAATAAGGAGGAGCTTGTGAAATATTTAAAGCATTATTCCTTCATTTTTTTCCCGAACTCGGAAGGCAACGAGTTGTCGGGTAAGGATTATGACTGGATTCCGAACATAGACATATTGACGGTTAAAGACGGTTCTTACATTGTTTTAGAGGTTGCAGGAATAAGGAAAGAAGATATTAAGGTGGAATTACAAAACAAATCGTTGATAATTACAGGTGTAAGAAAGAGGTTTATTCCCGAAGAAGAGTGCGAATTTTACTCGATGGAGATTGCAGAGGGGATATTCAGAAGAATAATCAATGTGCCGTACACGATAGATATTGATAAAATAAAAGTCGAAATGAAAGACGGAATGCTTAAGATATTTGTCCCGAAAGCTACAGAGGTAAGAAAACAGATTGAAATTGATTAATCTGGAGGAATCATGACAGGAGAAAAGGAACTAATTAATAAAATCCCGGAAAAACTACCGATCATTGCCATAAGAAATTTTGTTGTTTACCCCTATCTTCTTCTTCCAATCAGCGTTACCGAACAGAGAGATATAGACGTAATTAACCTGTCTCTGAAAGGAGATAAAATGTTAGCGGTTTTTACCGTTAAAGAAAATGCCGGAGAAAAAGTCGACTACAGAAGAGATATATACGAAGTCGGAACAGTCGTTACAATTGCCAAAATGGTTAGAATGCCCGATGATTCCATGAAAGTACTGCTTCAGGGGGTTAAGAGGATCAGATTAAAAGATATTGAAAAAGGTGATACATATGCTAATATCGAGGTGCTTGAAAATGAAATCGAACATTCTGAAGAAGTGGAAGCTCTTAAAAGAAATGTGACATCTCTTTTTATTCAAATAGTAAAACTTGCCAGCTATATACCGGACGACATAGGTTTGGTAATCGAAAGTATCGAAGATCCTTCGAGATTATGTGATTTCATAGCTTCAAACATCAATTTAAAAATCGAAGATAAAATAGCCATATTAAAAGAGACAAATGTTAAAACAAGGTTAAAAATATTGATGGATTTTCTGCAAAAAGAACTTAATATTTTAAAGTTGGGGGAAAAGTTAAGGTCCGAAGTTTCGTCGGAACTTACCAAGGAGCAAAGAGAGTTTTATTTGAGAGAGCAATTAAAAGCCATCCAAAAGGAACTCGGTGAAAAAGATGAAAAGACACTGGAGATAGAGGAACTCAGAAAAAAGGTAAAAAAGAAAAAAATGCCCGAAGAGGCAAGAGAACGAGCTTTGAAGGAAATTGACAAGCTGGAAAAGATTCCTCTACAGGCAGCGGATTACTATGTAACGGTAAACTATATTGATTGGTTGTTGGAACTGCCATGGACTGAAGAAACCAAGGACAATATCAATATAAAAAAGGCTGCCGAAATTCTGGATGAAGACCATTATGATCTGGAAAAAATAAAAGATCGAATACTTGAATTTCTCGCCGTGAGAAAGTTAAAGAACAGTACCATGGGGACAATTCTTTGTTTTGTAGGCCCTCCGGGAGTGGGCAAGACTTCCCTGGGAAGAAGCATTGCAAGGGCATTAAACAGGAAATTTATCAGATTAGCCCTGGGAGGTGTGAGAGATGAGGCTGAGATAAGAGGACACAGACGAACATATGTGGGTGCTCTCCCGGGAAGAATAATTCAAGAGATGAAGCGTGTGAAAACACGCAATCCGGTTTTTATGATAGATGAAATAGATAAAATAGGAATGGATTTCCGTGGAGATCCAACATCGGCTCTTTTAGAAGTTCTTGATCCTGAACAGAACAACAGTTTTGTTGATCATTTTATAGAAATTCCTTTTGATCTTTCACATGTATTCTTTATCACGACGGCAAATGTAATAGAAACAATCCCGGCTCCTCTGAGGGATAGAATGGAAATCATAAGATTGGCAGGATATACGGTTGATGAAAAGATACATATTGCAAAAAAGTATCTTATTCCGAGGCAAATAGAGGCAAACGGGATGGCAAAGAGAAAATTGCATTTTACCGATTCGGCAATAAGACTGATAGTTGAATCATATACCAGAGAAGCCGGTGTGCGAACCCTTGAAAGAACCATAGGAGGTGTGATTAGAAAAATAGCAAAAGACATTACAATGGGGAAAAGGGCTGCAAGGACAATTACTGAGAGAATTGTTGAGAAATACATGGGTAAACCCATCTTTACTCCGGTACTTGCAAAGAAAAAACCCGTTCCGGGGGTTGTAACGGGAATGGCATGGACACCGGTAGGTGGTGAGATACTTTTTATAGAGGTTACAAAGATGTTGGGGAATGGTCAGTTTATTCTAACCGGCCAACTTGGAGATGTTATGAAAGAATCTTGTCAGATAGCACTTTCTTATGTAAGGGCAAATGCCGACAAATTCGGAATTGATAAAAATTTTCATAAAAACAGCGATATTCACATTCATGTCCCGGAAGGTGCCGTACCGAAAGACGGTCCCTCGGCAGGAGTTGCCATAGTCACATCCATAATTTCTTTACTTACAGGTATACCGGCAAGACCCGATATTTCCATGACCGGGGAGATAACGTTAAAAGGGGAAGTTCTTCCTATAGGCGGAGTGAAGGAAAAGGTGCTTGGAGCCAATCGCGCAGGTATAAAAGAGATAATTTTACCGAAGGAAAATGAAAAAGATATTGATGATGTCCCCGAGGCCGTCAGAAAGGAAACCAAGTTTCATTTTGTAACGAATGTGAATGAAGTTGTAGAAAAGGTTTTGGTTAAGAAGATAAGGAGGAAAAAATGAAAAAAGCACTGATTGCATCTTTAATATTTATGTCGGTAACCATTGCACTGAATGCATCCGGTAACAAACCGACATTGAAGGACTCCGTGATTAATAGATTTTTTTCTGCAGTAGACAGTATAAGGGATTATACCGTGCTTAACGATGTTAAAACATATGCAGGGAAAAAGGTCCAAAAGAGGGAATTAAAAATATTTTACAAGGATAAAGGGCATGTAAGGATAGATGTCATAAGTGGAGATGAGAAAGGCGGTGTTGCAATTTACGACCCTAAAACCGACAAGGTCAGAGGACGTAGGGGTGGTTTTTTAAAAGGCGTAAAATTGACATTAAGTAAATATAGCAAGTTGGCAACGGATATCAGGGGAATAAGGACGGATCAGGCAACATTCAAGTTTTTTAAAGAGCAGCTGTATAAGTTGAAAGATAAGCCCATGACTTTGGATACTTTGAGTAACGGTAAAATTTCCATTAGAGTGGCATTACCCGAGAGTCTAAGCGTGGGGAAAGCCGACGGATGGAAATTGTATTTAGGCAAGAACGGATTACCGTATAGGATAGAGTATTTCCACGGAGACTCATTGGTTCAGGAAAGCGTTTTTAAAGATCTGAAAATCAATATGGGAATGGAAGATTCCATATTTAAAATGTAGAGGCGAATTATGAAATTATTCGGTTCTTGGGTAGCAATAATTACCCCATTTGATGATAGATACAATGTAGATTACAATACTTTGAAAAAACTCATTGATTTTCAAATTGATAACGGTACGGACGGAATATTACTCTTAGGAACAACAGGGGAAGGACCCGCCATAAGCGAGGATGAGAAAATTAAAATCATGGAAGAGGGGATAAAGCATATAAACGGAAGAGTAAAAACCATGGTCGGTACCGGTACGAACAACACCCTAAAAACTATCAATATGACAAAAATAGCAGAGGATAAGGGGGCGGATTTTGCTTTGGTAATCACTCCGTATTACAACAAACCAAATCAGGAAGGCTTGTTTCTTCATTTTTCAAAGGTCGCCGAGTCGACAAATATGGATATCGTTATTTATAATGTCCCCGGCCGAACCGGTGTGGCGATTAGCTCGGATACACTTGCAATGCTCACAACTTATAAAAACATTATCGGGGTGAAAGAGGCAAGCGGAAAGGTTGATAATGCAAGTGATATCATTAATAAAACAGAAGGTAAATTGGATATAATTTCGGGCGATGATACACTCACCCTACCATTAATGTCAATCGGCTGCACTGGAGTTATATCGGTAACGGCAAACATCGTACCCAAAGATGTTTCAAGTATGGTACACTATGCCCTTGAAGGAAAAACGGATAAAGCAAGAGAACTGCACTATAAACTGTTTAACCTGTCAAAAGCCATGTTTCTTGAGACCAACCCCATTCCCGTTAAAACCGCATCCGGCTTGATGGGGCTGACTAACGGTAAATTAAGATTACCTTTGGGGCCGTTATCCGATAAAAGTACGGAAGCATTGAAAAAAGCGATGTCGGATTTTGGTATAATGATATGATACGAGTAGCATTATTCGGAGCATTGGGAAAAATGGGGCGAGAAATTGCCGAAGTTGCAGCCCAATCTGAAGAAATAGAAATTGTAAAGGTGATAGACAAAAACGCAGATTACATAGGGCAAAATTACTCCGCCGTTACGGGAATAGGCGGTTACGACATGGTGTTGTCCGATGATACCGGAAACGGGTTGTTTGCGGACATAGATTGCGCCGTTGAATTCAGTGAGCATGCTGCAACGGCAAAACATGTTGAAGCTGCCTGTGCATACGGGATTCCTTATGTGATAGGTACAACGGGTTTTAGTGATGAGGAGTTAAATGTGATTTACAAAACCGCTGACAATATGCCCGTATTTGTTTCTTCCAATATGAGCAAGGGAATTAATGTTATAAACATCCTTCTGGAACAAATGGTGAAGAATTTTAGGGGATATGACATAGAAATATGGGAAATGCATCACAGGGATAAGAGAGATGCTCCCAGCGGAACGGCAATGATGCTGGCGGAAACCATAAGGAATGTATCGACGGAGGATATGAATATTGTTCTCGGGAGAAAGGGAGTCGATTCAAAAAGAAAATACAATGAAATTTCCGTAAATTCCATTAGAGGGGGTGATATTTTCGGTGAACATCACATTATGTTTGCGGGGATAGGTGAGAATATTGAGATTGTGCACAGAGCCACAAATCGTAAAGTTTTTGCTTTAGGTGCGCTGGAAGCGGTAAAATTTATAGTGGATAAGCACAAGGGACTATACACATTTAAGGATATTTTGAAGGTGTAATGGGAATAGTAGTTCAGAAATACGGCGGGTCTCTTCTATCCAGTTTAAGCAGTATTGAGAATATTGCCGATGTCATTGTAAGACGAAAAAGGGAAGGCAATCAAGTAATAGTGGTCGTTTCAGCAATGGGGAACACAACAGACCATCTATATAAGCAAGCTTATAAAATAAACATGTCACCTCCCAAAAGAGAACTCGATATGCTCATAACCGCAGGAGAAAGAATATCAATGGCGATGCTTTCAATTGCCATTCAAAAGAGGGGGGAGGATGCCATTTCTTTCACGGGTTCTCAAGTCGGTGTTATAACGGATAACAGACATACGAATGCTCATATATTGAATGTGCTCGGTGATCGTGTAAGAGAGGAACTCGGCAATGGGAAAATTGTAATAGCGGCAGGGTTTCAAGGCATCAGTACCGAAAAAGAGGTAACAACTCTGGGAAGAGGCGGCTCCGACACATCTGCTGTTGCCATTGCGGCTTCGTTAAATGCAGATATTTGCGAGATGTACAAAGATGTAAATGGAATATTTACGGTCCCCCCGAAATTTTCAAAGAATGCCAACTTAATTAAAGGTTTGAGTTATCCCGAAGCCATTGCTATGGCAAAATACGGGGCGAATGTTATCCATTACAGGGCTTGCGAAATCGCTGCTAAATTTTCAATACCGATTAACATAAAGATGTTAAACTCTCAAAATGGAGGAACCTTGATAAATGATGAAGTAAATATCGAAAAAGGATTGGTAAAATCCGTTATTGTCAAAAATAACGTAGCATTTTTTAAATTCAAGGATAATGAAGATTTAGAAAGGAAGAATAGATTTCTTAATGCTCTAAAATCTTCGCCGGTAGAGCTTTTGCATCTTTCGGAAATCAGAAGAGGTAAAAATTTTGAAGAATATATTTTACTGTCATATTACGATAAAAGGGATATCATAGATTTTGCAAAGCTGGTGGCAAACTCAACAAACAGTAAAGTAAGAATCAACGGTGTTAAAGCTGTGTCCTTGATTGGAGTGGGGATGATAAATAATACGGATATTATCAATGTAAGTTATGAAATAATGAAAGAAAACAATATGATGCCGCTCTATTGTTTTACAGGGGATATGAATATTACCTTTGTATTTGGCAATGGTAATATTGAGAAAGCAGTCAAATCATTAGCGAGCAGGTTTAAGTTAGAATATGAGAAAAGGGATTAATTTAGTTATAGTAGGAGCCACAGGATTAGTAGGACAAGAAGCATTGAAAATTCTTGAAGATAAGGATATTACCATTAATAATTTGAAATTGGTTGCATCGGAAAAATCTACCGGGGCAAGTGTCTCATTTAGAGGAGAGCGGAAAAGTGTTGTTGGAATCAGCGATTCTGTTTTTGAAGGTATGGATTTCGCCATTTTCTCTGCGGGAAAAGAAATTTCACTTAAATATGCTCCTGTTGCAGCTACAAAAGGGATAGTGGTAATTGACAATTCAAATGCGTTTAGAATGAAAAGGGATGTTCCTTTGGTTATACCGGAGATTAATGCGGATGATTTAAAGAAACACCATAATATCATTGCAAATCCCAATTGTTCAACCATAGGAATGCTTTTACCTTTGTACCCGCTTTACAGGGAATTCGGCATAAAGTATATTGTTGTTTCGACTTATCAGGCAATGTCCGGAGCAGGGAAGCGTTATCTGGATAAGTATGACATGGAAAGCAGAGGTGGGGAAACGAATGGTTACCCAATATACAACAACGTGATTCCTCAAATAGATCTGTTTGAAGGAAACGGGTTTACCGTGGAGGAGATGAAAATGTTCAGAGAGACAAGAAAGATACTTCACGATAATTCTATAAAGGTCGATGCAACATGTGTCAGAGTTCCTGTGGTAAGAGGGCATAGCGAATCCTGTTTTGTAAAGTTGAACAGACCTTTTAAAGTTGAGCAAATAAGGAATCTTATGAATGAAGCGGAGGGAGTTAAAGTGGTTGACAATATTGACAATCTAAAGTATCCTACTCCTTCGATGGTTGCCAGTAAAGACGCTGTTTATGTCGGTAGGATAAGAAGGTCAAATATAGATGAAATGGCTGTTAATATGTGGATAGTCAGTGATAATATCAGGAAAGGTGCCGCATTAAATGCCATACAAATTATGGAATATTTGATATGAATTTTTTAACCTTATTAATGTTTGTGGTTCCCGCCTTAACGGGAAACTATTCTCCTTATAATATAAGGATGTTCTCCGGTGTAAAGGGGAATAAGGAAGGTGTTTTTATAAGATTTTCTTCCAATCGTGAAGAATTTATTTCAAGGAAATCAGGGAAT
>WFRF01000097.1 GCA_015486655.1 Caldifarciminota bacterium
ATATACCACTTACCTTGCTTGAAAAAGTCTATTTTAAATTTGAATTGACTTTGTTTTGAATTTGAATTAATGTTTATAATATGAAGATAAAATTAAGCCCGGAGAATTTATTTGAAGCAATTGCGAAATTATCCGGAAAAATTCCCGTTCCCCTTCTTGATATCTATTACGGCGGAGCATATAGCAAAACTCTCATAACCGCTCTTCGCCTTGGAATAATAGAGCAATTAAAAGACGGGGCTAAACCAGCGGATGAAATAGCAGATAAAACCGGATACAGTATAAACGGCATTCGTACAATTTTGGTAGCCCTTGCCGGTTTTGACTATATTAAAAAAGATGGCGATCAATACATGCTCAATGCAATATCAAAAAGGTGGCTTCTTAAAAATTCACCAGAATCCGTTACAGATGCCATTCTTTTTGTTGGAGAGGTATTTGATGTGATGAATAATATGGAGGAAATGATAAAAACCGGTAATGTGCCTGATTTTCATTCTTCCGGAAAACCGGAAAAATTTTGGAAAACATATATGAGGAGTCTTGCTACATTTGCCAAACTGACTTCCTTTGAGATTGCAAAAAAGGCGATATACAGGGGGAAATCACCTAAACGACTCCTCGATGTAGGCGGCGGACATGGTATCTATAGTATTGCTTTTTGTAAAAGATTTCAAGATTTAAAAGCAGATATAATCGATTTACCCATGGCAGCTAAGGAAGGCGGGAAAATTGTAGAGGAGAACGGGTTTTCCGATAGAATTGATTTTATAGAAGGGGATATGCTTAAAACCGAATGGAACAAGGGGTACGATTTAATATTGCTTTTTAATGTAATTCACACAATTGAGTTTGATGAATCGCGTGAACTGATTAAAAAAGCCTATGAATCATTGAAAAACGGGGGTACTCTTCTGTTGCTTGATTCGGAGAACAATGAAGGCGAGGGGCATATATCCGCGACAACCGGTTTCAATGAATTGTTGTTCTATATTATAACCGGTAAATGTACATATCCTGAAGTTGATGTGATAAATTGGATGAAAAGTGCAGGGTTTAGGAATGTTATAAAACGAAGATTGCTAACGGTACCGATGTCTCTCTATCTGAATGCAATCAAATAAACAATTGAGATATACCGTATTCTTTTTACGTGTTTTATTATCAAACTTACAGAAACTTTCATCTGTAAAAAGTGAAGAGAAATAGGTCACTTTGAATTTTCTCCTATTCTCAGTTATCGTCCTCCTTGCTGTATTTTTTCAATTTATCCATCATTTCCTCGAACTCTTCCTTTGTAATCTCCCCCTTTGCGTAGCGATTTTTAATAACGTCCTCAGCCTTCTCCTTATCTGTGTTTTTCATTTTGAATAAAGTCCCGTTAAAAAAGAAAATGGCAAGGAGGATTATTATCACTGCAATAATGAAAAACATACCCATCCAAATACCTCCTTAAATAATTTGACAGGAATACTCTCTTTCTATTTTACTTTAATTTTAATATTTTGCCAAGACCATGTGTTTGCTATATGTTTTTACAATGTCAAAGGTCACATCTTAATTCCAAAGGGAGATGTCACATAGGAATGAGGGGCTGTGGGAAGGGTTATTGAAGTTTTTTTCCGCAATTATATAAAGAAGGGGTATCTCCTTTTAAATAAGGAGATACCCCTTCGGAAATTAATGATACCAAATACCGGAACTCAACACAATCGGTATATTTACTTAATTACTGTAACCTTCTTGTTTATAACTCTATCCCCCTGTTTCAACCTCAAAAAGTATATTCCCCAGGGTAATCCCGTTATTTTCTCGCTGTGATATCCTGCCCCTATCCTCTCTATCTTCTTGATTAGTCTCCCGTATATGGTATAAACATCTATTTCATAATTTCCGAACTTTGTTATATTATAGGAGAATGAAATACTTCCATTATTTATTGCAGGGATACTTAATATATCTTTTCTATTTATACTTCTATTTGATATACCTGTCATATCCCTTACATATAAAGTTTTTGATATGGTATCATTATCGGGATTCATATCAGAAGTAATCATGGAGAAACTTAAATTCAAATCCATGGGATTGGAAGGTGCCGTCCAGGGAGAAAAACTTACAAGGATACTGTCACCGGCAGTAAGACTCGTAACAGACTGTGAATCTGCATACATATCAACCCCTGACGAATCCATATATGCAGCGATGTCAAAGTTTAATGTGTCTTCATAAGAATTATTCTTTACCCAAATTTCCGGGATATAAATGCTGTCTGTGCCTACTGTATCAGGCGAGGTGATGGATAATATACCCGCATCCACAAAGTAACCGAAGCTGCCGCCAAGTATAACGGGAGAAGAACAGGGATTGGAATTTACATCCGTTATTGTTGCTCCATCAGGGGTGATCGTATCCCCAACCGCTATAGTAGGCGATGAATTGTTTGTGGTAAGATTTATCTGCAGTTGGTCTCCATTTGCATTCCAGATACAGGTTCCTATATTCCCGGCACCGTCAAGCCATGTATGTCCGGATGAAAGTGAAAGTACATTATCTATATTTGAGCTGTCTATTGTTGGCTTGTTTGTGGGTTCTGAAAAGTAGAGAACTACATAATCGTCATTGTCTATGCCTGGCTGATGGTTTGTGCCGTCGAAAGCAACTGCCGAATCAATGACAGGCGGTGTCATATCCTTCACATATAGAGTTTTTGAGATGGTGTCATTATCCGGATTCATATCAGAAGTGATTATGGAGAAACTCAAATTCAAATTCATGGGAATGGAAGGTGCAGTCCAGGAAGAAAAACCCACAAGGACACTGTCACCGGCAGCAAGATTGGAAACGGACTGTGAATCTGCATACATATTCGTCCCTGACGAATCCATATATGCACCGATGTCAAAGTTTAATGTGAGCTCATAAGAGTTATTCTTTACCCAAATCTCCGGGATATAAATGCTGCCTGTGCCTACCGTATCGGAAGAGACAACGGATAGTATGCCGGCATCCTTATATTTTACATACTTTACCGTTAGACAATCCCAATTTGAACTTTTGAAGGAGCTCCCCGTAACATAGATATTACCGCTTCCGTCAACCGCTATTCCATAGGCTTTATCATTACTACCGTTGTCCAGCGTATCCGCCCAAACCATATTACCGAGAGAATCATACTTTACCGTAAGATAATCATCGTTTGAACCATTATCTGAATATCCCGTAACATAAACATTGCCGCTGTTGTCAACGGTCACTCCATATGCTTTATCATCATTGCCGTTATCCAGTGTATCCGCCCAAACCATATTACCGAGGGAATCATACTTTATCGTGAGATAATTATTGTTTGAATCGTTGTCGGAATATCCAGCAACATAAACATTCCCGCTGTTGTCAACGGCCACTGCATAAGCTTCATCATCACTCCCGTTATCCAGTGTATCTACCCAGACTATATTACCGAGAGAATCGTACTTTACCGTGAGATAATCATCGTTTGAACCATTGTCGGAATAACCTGTGACATAGATATTACCACTATTATCAACTGCTACTCCCTCTGCATTACTATTGACGTTATTCAGAGTATCTTCCCAGATGATATTACCGAGAGAATCATACTTTACCGTGAGATAAGAACCAATGGAGGTTCCTGTGACATAGACATTACCTCTTACATCAACTGCTACTCCTTCTGCATAATCACTGCCGTTATTCAGAGTATCTTCCCAGATGATATTACCGAGAGAATCATACTTTACCGTGAGATAATCAAAGTTGTTTGAGCTATTCCTAGCCCATCCCGTGACATAGACATTGCCGCTTCCGTCAACCGCTACACCTCGGGCTTCGTCATAATCGCCATTATCCAGAGTATCTACCCAGAAGATATTACCGAGAGAATCATACTTTGCCGTGAGATAATCATAGCTTGAAGTATTCCAGTTATAGACAAGTCCCGTGATATAGACATTACCGCCCCCGTCAACCGCTACTCCGAATGCATAATCATCACCGCTGATATTCAGCGTATTTTGCCACTGAATTGCATACTTTGGCTGTGCATTTAGGGTTAGCGCTACAAATAAAAACATCAGACCTGTAAAAATGTACTTCATAAAAACCTCCTTATTTTGATTTACAGCTCTAAAGAAAAACTATGGGAAAATATCGGATGAACATTCAAAAAAAGCTGTAAGACCTTAAGAGAATGAAACTGAAAAACCTCCTTAACATCTTACTCTTTCAAAGTTTCCCCAAGCACCATTCAAAAGGACTTAATTTTAAGTTTACTATAATGAATTAATTTGTCAATAAATATTTTCCAGATTGTTAGAATATCAAAATGTCATATAAGAATATATTCAAAAAAAGAGAAAAGTCGAGCAGTTAATTATTTCTTTATTTTTCAATTCATATTTATTTAAAAACACTCCCTGTGCTGCGCGACATTCCTTTTTCTGAGAGGAATATATAATGTCACCTTGTTAAGAAGTAAGAGGAAAGTAGTGGGGACTGAGATGTATGCAGTTAGGAGATAAATATGTTTACCGCTAACAATTAATGGAGGTATATTTTTGGAACAATCATGTAAAATAATTTATATGTAAAAGGTATTTTTGGGATTAATATACGAATGTACCTATAATTCTTGCGGAAAATGCTATTACAAGCGCCACAAGTATTGTAGTTACCGTAATTAAAACAGTCTTTTTGGTCCCTAATTCCATTTTAAGAGCGGCTATGGTAGAAACACAGGGTACGTAAAAAACTATGAACAATGTGAAGACGAGTATCTGTGTTTTTGACATAACGGTTGCGATTTTATCAGTGCCCAAAGCTTGATTCAACATTATAAGCGTCAGTTCCTTCCTGAATATACCAAAGATAAGAGTAACACCCACCTTTTGCGGCAGACCCAAGATGAAAGTTGTGATCGGTGACAGTAAGCGGTTGATCCAATCGGTTAATTTGAAATAATCGATGATACTCAATGTTACGCTGCTGACGATAATTATTGGAAAGGCGACATATACGAAGTCTTTTAATCTGAACCATGTCTTTTGCGATAGGGATTTGATAGAAGGGATATGATATGTGGGGATTTCTATGACCAGCCCAGGAGAAGGTTCGTTGTCCATTTTTGTCAATAATTTTCCCATAACGGCAATAACAAATATGTTTATTACGTAAATTAAAAGAGCCATGTTCCCGCCGAGGTAGTAACCTACAAGTCCCATAATAACGATTGTTCTTGCAGAACAGGGAACAAATGTGGCGAGAAAGGCGGTCTTGAATTTATCCGATTCGTTGTTCATATTTCTTGTTGAGAGAATGGCGGGGACATTACACCCGTACCCTGTTATAAGAGGAATTATGGATTTTCCATGTAGACCGATTTTGTGCATGAAAGCGTCTACAAGAAATGCAATTCGAGGCAAATATCCGATATCTTCAAGGAATGATAAACCGACTATAAAGGGGAAAATATACGGTAAAGCAATACCTATTCCGGCAGAGAGCCCGTTTATTGTTCCGGATATTATTGAGCCGATGAATTGTGATGTGGGAAAGTATCGTTCAAGGAGATGTGATAAATTATCAAAAATTGTTGTTAACCAACCTTCAACCGGCTGGCCAAGCTTAAAAACAATGTTAAAAAATGTAAAAACTATTATAACAAGGAAAAAATATCCCCATAACGGGTGCATTAAAACGTCATCGACAATTTTTGTAAAATTCTTTTTAGGCTTTGAAAATTTCGAAACTCTCTCGAATATGTCCATTGCTAAACCGTGACGTTCATAAGATATTACCATTGCGGAATTTATTCCGTGACTATTCTCAATTTCCTTTTTTATACCTGACAATACATTTTCGGTCTCACCGCATAATTCGACTCTGCCTTGAATAAAGTCGTCTTCTTCTAACAGTTTTATAGCGGTGAATCGTTTATTGAATATAAATTGTTTTATGCATTTTTCTATTTTAAGAATGCTGTCTTCGATATCCTTCCTGAATGTGATTTTATTTACAATTTTGGTTTTGGCATTTGAATAAGCCGTTTCAAGAGCCTTTTCAACACCGATGCCCTTGTTCCCTATTGTTTTAACAACAGGAATATTCAATATTTTGGAAAGTTCATTTTCATCGATTGTAATACCCTTTGCGTTTGCACTGTCAATCATATTAAGCACGAGGATCATCGGTTTTTCCATCTCCAAGAGTTCAAGTGTCAATTCCAGCCCTCTGGACAAAGTGGAAGCATCGAGTACATTAATGATAATATCAAAATCGTTTTTGAATATATAATCACGGGTGACCTTTTCAGCATAATCATGGGGTAAAATCGTATAGGTGCCGGGAAGATCTATTATGGAAATTGTTTCATTGTTGAGAATAAATTTACTTTCTGTATATGAAACCGTTGTACCGGGAAAATTACTTTCAATAGCCTTATATCCGGCTATCTGGTTAAATAATGTACTTTTACCGCAATTAGGCTGTCCGACAAGGAGAAATTTCATATTTCCTCTACATGAATCTTAAAAGCAATATTTCTCCCCACCGCAACGACGGATGAATTTATATCTACCAATAAGGGACCTTTAAAGGGGGCTTTTCGAATAATTTTTATTTCCCCTCCTATAAAAATTCCCATAGCGGCTATTCTCCTCTGAAAATTTAAACCGCCATGCAGTTGAACTACACGATAACTCTTACCGATTTCTGCTTCCGACAGGCTTATAAGCATTAACAACAATCCTTTTAAGTGTAATACTGATTGATAAGGTATCTCCTCCGAACAGAGTCAAAACTGCCGAGCTGTCTCCGCCATAAGTCCCGGAATAATCATCAATACCATCGGCATTGACATCAAGGCTGGCGTAAACTTTGTAATCTCCGCTTGAAAGGTCATTAAACGTAAAACTCCCGTTTAACGATGTTATACTAAAAGTTGAAATGGGAAATCCGCTAACGGTTTCCAATGATACTATTGTCCCTACGGGTGAAGTGCCGTCATTACAGTTTACCGTACCATAGATACGGTTGTTAGGGACTGAAATCGGTTGGATATTACATGAGTTTATAAAGAAAACAGATAACAATAAAAATAAGAGAATAAATTTTTTCATAAGCACATCCTAAGTTTTGAGTGCGCTGAGAGGGAATCGAACCCTCAACCTACGGATTAAGAATCCGTTGCTCTGCCTAGTTGAGCTATCAGCGCATGGTACGCCCGGGGGGAATTGAACCCTCAACCTACGGATTAGAAATCCGTTGCTCTATCCAATTGAGCTACGGGCGCGTTTCAAAATGAGGGTGAGTGATGGGATTCGAACCCACAACTACTGGAGCCACAGTCCAGTGCTCTGCCATTGAACTACACTCACCGTGTTATCGGGGCGAGAGGATTCGAACCTCCGGCTTCCTGCTCCCAAAGCAGGCGCGCTAGCCGGGCTGCGCTACGCCCCGCAGATACGATGCAAACGCACGGAGAGCTTTGCCTCGATGACTTATTTTGTTTTTTTCTTCAAGGCTGATTTCGGCGTATGTTTTACCCGTATTCTCAACCTCAAAGACAGGGTCGTAACCAAATCCGCCTTTTCCCGACGGGTTTCGAATAATGTAACCTCTTGTTAAACCTTCAAACAATTTCAAAGAGCCTTTATTATCTATGTAAGCAATCACGGTTCTAAAATATGCCTTCCATTTAGGTAGATCGGAAGCCTTTGTAAGTTCCTTCAGCAACTTTCTTAC
>WFRF01000098.1 GCA_015486655.1 Caldifarciminota bacterium
CAAAAAGTGTGAGTATAAAAAAGGATAGAGAGAAGATTGTAAAAGATGCCCTTGAAAATTTTTCATACATATTGACACCGGGTATCGTAAGCGGTTATTACAACGGGAAGCTCGCTCTGGAATATATATTGGAAAATAAACTCTATGAAAGCGAAGAAGAACGGACAAAACTGCTTTTGGATGATCTTTTGAGAAACAGAAAAATTGCTCACTCCTTCCTTGAAAAATACGGTAAATATGCAAATGCGGGGGATATTCCCAAGATAACGGAACTCTATAAGTTGGAATCGCTAATAAAGGGAAAAAATTGGACTCTTGAAGAGAAATTTGAGAAGTTACTGATTTTTGAAGAAAAAATACTTGATAAATTATAGAAAATATTATATATTAGCAATAGAAAATGCCGGAGTGGTGAAATTGGTAGACGCAGAGGACTCAAAATCCTCCGGGGGCAACTCCATGTCGGTTCGAGTCCGACCTCCGGCACTCCACTCGAGAGTATTGCTATTGACAATATTTTTTGAGTATGCTATAAGCTATATCTCGATGGGCCGCTAGCTCAGGTGGTAGAGCACCGGCCTTTTAAGCCGGGTGTCGTGGGTTCGAATCCCACGCGGCTCACCAACGTCCCCATCGTCTAGCGGTTAGGACACAGCTCTTTCAAGGCTGCGGCACGGGTTCGATTCCCGTTGGGGACGCTAAAAGGAACGATTTGATCGTTCCTTATTTTTTTATGTATTAAAAATTTTAGAGCAGATAAAAAATCGATCATTTAATATCTTCCCTTATTTCTTACTTCTAACTTCCCTCTTTACACTTCTTAGTTCTAACTTCTTACTTCCTACTTATATTGGAACACCCCGTCGCTACGCGTCACCCCTCTTACCGAGGGGAATTAACGAATGTCATGCTGAACTTGGTTCAGCATCAAAGTGAGATTCCGGATCAAGTCCGGAATGACCGTTCATAAATAAAACCGTTGTGGTGTTATCATGCTATATTTCTATCAATTTCAATGTATGAAAGTGATTAATATGTTCGCACCTATTTACTGACATTTGCCGGCAGCACTTGACAAAATAATGTATAATATATAGGTTTATAAACAGTGACCGGTGATTGCCCTCAATGTGGAATTGCGGTCATGAGGAGATGTTATGGTAATCGGTATATCGGAAAGATATTTAATCTACGGGTTGATAATAGTGGGGGGATATTTAATAGGCAGTATTCCCTTTGCCGTTATAATCGGAAATTTAAAGAAAATCAATATTAAAAAGGTTGGGAGTAAAAATCCTGGGGCTGCAAATGTAACGCACAGTCTGGGTTTTAAATACGGATTACTCGTTGGAATTCTAGATACCCTGAAATCAGCCATACCGGTTTTTTTGGTAAATTATTATCTTACCGTTCCCGGTTATATACTCGTTTTGCTTTCCGTCAGCCTTATTTTCGGACATAACTATTCAGTATTCTTGCACTTTAACGGCGGAAAGGGGGTTTCGACATCAATGGGAGTCATCATTGCACTTACGCCTATAAGTTATTTTATTGGCATTGTGGTTCTTGTAATTTTTACTATAAAAAGACAAATTGCCCCGGGTATGCTTGTGTTTTTCTCGTTGATTCCGTTGCTGAATTATTTTTTATATCGCAATGCGGTATATACATCGATTTCCGCTATAATTTTATTGATTCTAATATTCAGACGCATCACCTGTACGAGCAATTATTCTAAAAAAGCTATATTTAACAAATTTTTGTATGATAATGAAGAAAAAACCGTTGCAAAACTCGTTTTTTGAGGGGATAAATGAATAAAAAAGGACTTTCAGCCGAAGTAATCATTGATATGTTAAGTGAGGGGCTCAACAATTTATACAAAAACAAAAACCATGTAAATTCTCTCAACGTGTTTCCTGTTCCGGACGGAGATACGGGCTCTAATATGTATACAACATTGAAAGATGCTCTGGATGTGAAAGGTAATAAAAACGGAAAAACCAAAACATTTAAAGAAATATCAAATGATGCCATATATTCGAGCAGAGGGAATTCGGGGACCATTTTATCAATGTTTATAAAAGGTTTTTTGGAAAGTATACCCAATGAGGAAGAAATTTCAAGGGAGGATTTTGTAAAAGCCTTTTCAAACGGTTGTAGAAATGCCCGCAACTGTCTTGATAAACCCGTTGAAGGGACCATCATTACCGTTATGAACGAAGTATCAAAGGAGATGTTTGCCAGCTTGAAATACGGGGATTCTTTAGAGAAGATTCTTAGAAACGGATTAAAAAGAGCCAAAATTACACTGGAGAAAACCCCGGAAATGTTGCCCATATTGAAAAAAGCAGGCGTTGTCGATGC
>WFRF01000099.1 GCA_015486655.1 Caldifarciminota bacterium
CTCCGCTTCATTTATCTCCCACTTCTAACTTCTCAGTTCTCACTAGCGATGAAATAGCTCTTTGCGATGAAGTCGCTTTACTCAATTGCGGATAACACAATTTGACACAAAAACCTTTATGTTATAAAATCCATCTATGGAAAATAAAATTAATATATTTGCAAGCGATAACTGTTCCGGAGTTCATCCTCTCATTATGCAAGCCGTTGAAAAAGCCAATAAGGGATACGAAATTTCATACGGTGATGACGGTTATACAGCCGAAGCCGTAAAGATATTCAAGGAGAAATTCGGAAAAGAAGCGGATGTCTATTTTGTATTTACGGGAACTGCGGCAAATGTTCTCTCGCTCAAAGCCGCAACAGATACGTTTAACAGTGTAATTTGTGCGGAGACTTCTCATATTAATGTTGATGAGTGTGGAGCGCCGGAGAGGTTTGCCGGAGTTAAACTGCTGACGATTCCCACCGGTGACGGGAAGATTAAGATTCAACAAATTGAAAGATTTTTGGAAGTAAAAGGAATTGAACATCATTCGCAACCGAGGGTCATTTCCATTGCCGAATCAACGGAATACGGAACGGTATATTCTGCAAGAGAGATAAGAGTAATTGCTGATTTTGCCCATAATAACGAAATGTATCTCCATATGGACGGAGCGAGACTTTCAAATGCATGTGCAACGTTAAAATGTGATTTTAAATATTTGACCAACGATTGCGGTGTGGATATACTCTCATTCGGCGGCACAAAAAACGGAATGATGATGGGCGAATCCGTTGTCATATTTAATCCGGATTTGAAGAATAATTTTAAATATATAAGAAAACAGGGAATGCAGCTATTTTCGAAGATGAGGTATGTTTCCGCGCAGTTTATTGAATTTTTCAAAGATGATCTCTGGTTGAAGAATGCCTTGCATGCCAACGAAATGGCTAAACTGCTGGCACAAAAACTTGTCGATTTGGGTGTTAAGGTGACGAATAAAGTTGAGTCAAACGGTGTATTTGCCGTTTTGGACGGAGATGTCATAGAGAAATTGAGAGAAAAATATGTATTTTATGTTTGGAACAGCCGACTGAATGAAGTCAGATTCATGTGTTCTTTCGACACGGAAGAGAAGGACATAGACCTGTTTATCGAAATGTTAAGAAATATTTTAAGATGAAGAACAAGATATGCAGTTATATACAATAAGAAAATTTGCTCGAATCGAACAGAAGATAAAAAAATCAAAATTTATTGCTTCCGCTTTCCCCGTTTCGACCGAAGACGAGGCAAAAAAACGAATAGCCGAAATAAAAAAGGAATTCCACGACTCAAGACACTCTCCCTTTGCGTATGTTGTGAATAACGGGAAAATTGAGCGTTACAGCGATGACGGTGAACCTTCCCAATCGTCGGGTCCTCCTATTTTAAATCATATTAAAGGAAAA
This sequence comes from Caldifarciminota bacterium, assembly GCA_015486655.1. Lineage (GTDB taxonomy): Bacteria > Hydrothermota > 32-111 > QNBC01 > QNBC01 > QNBC01. The sequence goes on from WFRF01000099.1 coordinate 1,437, forward strand.
GAATTGATAAATGTTTTGGTGATTGTTATAAGATATTTCGGCGGAATAAAACTCGGTATCGGGGGTCTTATAAGAGCATACGGTTCAAGTGCGAAACTCGTAATAGAAAGTGCCGATATTATTCCTTTTGTTTTATACGAGAGGGTGGAAATCACATACGATTACAATCATACGAACTACGTTATGCATATAATAGATAAGTATGGAGCGGAAGTTATTGAGAATAGCTACACGGATAAGGGGAAACTCGTAGTAAAAATAAAGGAGGAAATCGCGTCCTCCTTTATTGATGAAATTAAAAATCCGGTAATGCCGGACATTAAAGCTTCTATTTCAAAAGAATAAACTTCCTGCTACACCTATAAATAGCTGCTCCTCTTTTAGGGGAGCTGTCCGGTTTCACCGGACTGAGGGGTGAGATTCTCGATGACCAAATTCATGTGGGGTGAGGCTCTCGAGTTACGATCTCACAAGGGTAATTTCACAAAGGGGAAATTAACGAGGGGTGAGGCTCTCGATGGCGAGGCTCTCGATGGTCAAATTCATGTGGGGTGAGGCTCTCGAACCCCAAATTCCCATCTACAGAGGGGTACTGCGTAGCAGGGGGGTGTTCATAAG
>WFRF01000100.1 GCA_015486655.1 Caldifarciminota bacterium
ATTTCACTCTGTATTGCATTTAAAAGCAAATCATTCAAAGAGTATTTTGTTAAATTCATATTACCTCCTCATTCATTATCTCTCTTTCCCCTTTCCGGCTCATGAAATCAGATTACTGTTTCTTTTTAAACATATCTTTTATAATTTTATCGTACTTCTTTCTTATGACGTTTCTCTTTATTTTAAGTGTTTCTGTCATTTCATCGCCGACTTTAAAACCCCCTGGTAATATTTTAAAGTGCCTTATTTTCTCAAATGGCTTAAATCCGGAGTCTTCGTTTACGAGTTTATTTAACTCTTCCTTTATCCTCTTCCCTATGGCTGTATTTTCAAGGTCCTTTATCGTATCACCAATTTCTCTTTTTATATAATCTTCATTAACGGTTATAAGTGCGCCGAGATCTTTTTCGTCCTGTCCGAGAATAACTACGTTTGAAATAATATCCGACTCCATAAGCTTTTTTTCAATGGGTGTGGGTTCGACATTTTCCCCGCTTAATAGAACTATGGTATCTTTTGCCCTACCCATTATAACCAGTTCGCCCCTTTGAGTCATAATGGCAAGATCCCCCGTATTCAACCAACCGTTTTTATCGAGTACTGCCTCTGTAGCTTTTTTGTTTTTATAGTATCCCTTCATAACCTGCGGACCTTTTACATAGAGGACTCCCTTTTCCCCTTTCGGCAGAGGATGACCGTTTTCATCGAGGATTTTTACTTTGGTTTCCGTAAAGGGAGGTCCTACAGTGTGAAGGACATTATGGTCTATATGCCTGCCGGATATACCGGGAGATGTTTCCGTTAAACCGTATGCCTCCAAAATATTTATACCGATTGCATTAAAAAAGTTGTCAATATAGGGAGGCAACGCTCCGCCTCCGCTGAAGGCTGCTCTCAAGCGCGGCGCAATTCTTTTCTTAATCGGATGAAACATTTCGGAAGCTAAAAATTTTAAGGGGAGGAGAAGCCAAATAAGAATAATTGCTTTTTGCATCTTTATAAGAGATTTCATAAACGATTCGGGTCTTATCACCGTATCTCTTCTGAAGATTATTCTCATGCTGTTTTCAAATGAAAGAGAAATGTTCAGCAGGACATAAAAGATGGCTTTTTTTAAAGGTTTCTCTTTTTTTACTTTACTTACGATATTTCTGTAAACCATTATCCAGATTCTCGGCACGCAGGAAATCAATGTGGGTTTTTCATGCTCGAGATCATGAACAAAATGTTTTGCATCGGTATAGACCTGTTGTGCTCCGGCTGAGAATGTGCAGTATTCAAATGTCCTCTCGTATACATGCCATACGGGAAGGATGGAAAGGGTCTTTTCCCTTGAACTGTCTTGTATTTTTAATAATGGGGTTATAGCCCTTATATTATGTAACAAATTACCGTGTGTAAGCATTACACCTTTGGGTTTTCCCGTTGTTCCCGATGTATATATTATGGTTGCAAGGTCATCCTTTTTAACGTTGACCTTGCCTATACGCTTATTTACGGCCAGTGATTTTCCCTTTTCGATAATATCGTCAAACGATAAATAGCCTTTGCATTTTTCAAATACTGTTATACGGTTTTTGGGGAATATCTTTTTTATCTCCGGAGAGAGCTTATCAAGCAATTTGCAATTCTCGACAATTAAGAATCGTGCATCCGAATGTTTGGATATATACAAAAGTTCTTTTTTGGTAGAGTCGGTGCCCCTCGGGACATCGACAGCCCCCAGGGAAAACAAAGCGAGATCGGTAATAATCCATTCTATTCTGTTATCCGAGAAAAGTGCAACATGATCGTATTGTTTAATCCCGATTGAATGGAAACCTTGACGAAGATAATGGATTTTTTTAAATAAATCGGAATACGTAATTTTAGTAAAATGCCCTTCTACCCGATATTTGTGAGAGTAATTACCGGGGAAATTTTCAGCTGCGGTTTTAAGCACTTCATAAACTGATTCCATGTTAATAATCTATTACATTTTTTTGAAATTATCAAGGGGATTAAAAAAATGCCGAGAGCCGGACTTGAACCGGCACGGAGTTAACCTCCAGCGGATTTTAAGTCCGCTGCGTCTGCCAATTCCGCCATCCC
>WFRF01000101.1 GCA_015486655.1 Caldifarciminota bacterium
TAGCATGGAAAGTTTAAAATCAAGGAAATTCACCCTTTCATCGATTCTTTCTTTTAGCGCATCAACACCATATTTTTTAATATAGTCATCAGGGTCCATCCCCTTTTCAAGAAGAACCACATAAACGGACAAATCTTGCCCCAGACATATATTTATCCCCCTCTCCGAAGCTTTCATACCTGCAGTATCGGCATCAAACATAAGAATAATATTGTTTGTGTATCTTTTAATCAATCGAGCCTGTTCAACGGTAAGTGATGTCCCGAGAGGAGCAATGACATTCTCAATTCCATTTTGGAATAACGATATCAGATCTATGTAACCTTCCACAATTATGGCACTATCGGCATTTTTTATGCTGTTTTTTGCCTGATAAATTCCAAAGAACAAATGCCCCTTTTTATAAAATTCAGTCTCCGGTGAATTTATATATTTTGGCAAATCATTGCCCAAACTTCTCCCTCCAAAGGCAATAACCTTTCCTACGGTATTATATATTGGGAAAATTATGCGATTCCTGAAACGTTCGTAAATATCACCGTTCTCGGTTTTAATGACCAAACCGGTCTTAATAATATCGTTTGTCTTCCATCCCTTCCGGTTCAGATAATTCAGCAGCCCGTAAGATGAAGCATAACCTATATGAAATTTTGCAATTGTTTCATCCTTTATCCCCCTGTTTTTTATATATTCCCTCGCAATTTTACCGGTATTGGATGTCAATAAAGATTCATAATAACTTAAAGCATCTTCAATAATTTTTTTATAGTTACTCTCCGAGCCGAATGTTTTTTCCCCGTTATCAATCTTTACCCCGGCTTTTTCTGCCAAAATAGAGACGGCTTCCAAAAAAGTAATATTGTTATATTCCATTAAAAATTTAATTGCATTCCCCGATCTATTACACCCGAAACAATGATATATACCCTTCTCTCTGGATACATAAAACGATGGTGTTTTCTCATTATGAAATGGGCATAAAGCTCTGAAGTTCGAACCTACCTGCTTCAATGGTACATATTCTTCAATTACTTCGACTATATCAATATTGGATAGAATCTCCTCTATCTTCTCATTACTTACATAATTCATAACAATGTAATATAATTACATAATTAAGTTTTGACAAGTCCTTTACTTAATTTTTTTTTTGCCGAATCAATAAATCCGTAAAACATGGGGGACGGATGTTCCAGACTTGATTCGAATTCAGGGTGTGCCTGCGTTGCTGCAAAGTAGGGATGCTTATCTATCTCAATGAATTCCACAAGTTTGACTCCATCCTTCATTCTGTGGTACCCGGCAATTCTCAATCCGCCGTTTACTAGTCTGTCAATATAGGCGGGATTTACCTCATATCTGTGTCTGTGCCGTTCCAACACCAGGGATTTTGCCTCTTCGGGTTTTACTATTCCTATGCGTTTTTCTTTATTTGAATCATCCTTGAAATAATTTTCAACCTCTTCCAGTGTTTTCACCCTTCCCAACAGCTTATAATACTTGAATATATAGCTGTTTTCGTCGATGTATGCGCAGTAGGAACCAAGCCTCATCGTATTACCGTAATTACTGTTTGCCATTAGCTGTTTCTGTGACTCCAGAATGTCTATTACAGGATAAGGTGTATGTTCATCAATCTCGGTACTATTTGCATTGTTCATTCCAAGAATATTTCTCGCATATTCCACAACGGCAAGTTGCAATCCGTAGCATAAACCGAGAAACGGAACATTGTTTTCCCTGGCATACCTGATCGCATTAATCTTTCCTTCCACTCCCTTTGAGCCGAATCCTCCCGGAACGACAATACCTTTATATTTTGACAACAGATTTGCGACTTTTCCGTAATTTTCCAATTCTTCAGCTTCAATCCAGTTGATTTTTACTCCGACATCAAGATGAGCCGCTGCATGTTCAAGTGATTGGTTCACACTTATGTAACTGTCCTTCAGGCTGAATTCTCCTACATTAACATATTTACCCACCATTGCAATATTCACAATGTCTTTCGGTGATTTTATGACATTCACCAACTTTTCCCATTTTTCGAAATCAGGAGTTTTTTTCAGAGGCAACTTTAATTTTTTAAGAACCTTACTGCCTAAATTTTCTTTCTCGAAATTCAAAGGTATCGCATAAAGAACCTTTTCATCGGGGGCTGAAATTACAAATTGAGAATCTATGTTTGCATAAGTTTCTATCTTTTTCCTTCTCACGCTATCAAGAGGTTTTTCTCCCCTACACAGTATAATGTCGGGAAAAATACCATGTTCATTGAGTTGTTTTATCGCCTGTTGCGTGGGCTTTGTTTTCATCTCTCCGATATTGGACGGGATAGGCATGTATGTTACGAGCACATATAAAACGTTATCTTTTGAAAATTCTTTCTCCAGACTCTTCATGGCAAACAGAAACGGAATATTTTCATAATCCCCCACAGTTCCGCCAATTTCTATTAGAGCTATATCGTATTCTTTTGAGGCATCCTTAATTCTCTTTATAATCTCATTGGGGACATGCGGAATGAACTGAACCGTTTCGCCGAGATATTTTCCTTGTCTTTCATTCTTAATAATTTTATCGTAAACTTGTCCGGTTGTGATATTATTCTTCCTCGGCAGGTGCATTCCGAGAAATCTCTCATAATTCCCCAAATCTTGATCAACCTCTCCCCCGTCGTATGTTACCCAAACCTCTCCGTGTTCTGTGGGTCTTAGGGTACCGGCATCATAATTGATATAAGGATCTATCTTGATAGCCGTTATGTCATAACCGAATTCTTCAAGGATTTTTCCTATAGAAGCAGTAGCTATTCCTTTCCCTACTCCGCTTATAACCCCACCTATAATGACAATAAACTTTTCAGCCACCGTTTCCTCCTAAAAAACGAGAAGGGGGGAATACCCCCCTCTCTTAATTTTCTTCCTGTTCGTTAAGATACTCTTCAACTTCCTGACGTTCTTTGTCTTTTATGAATTCTTTCTCACTCACCACAATCTTTCTCTGCTGTTTGTTTATCTGAATTATCTTAACAGTAAGTTTGTCACCTGTCTTGTAACTGTTTTCTTCTTTATTATCTTTTTTACTTAAATGGGACAGCGGTAAGATAGCCCTTAAACCGTTAGGTAACTCAACAATATATCCTTTGGGGAATTGTTCAACAATCTCTACTTCCACATGCGAACCGTTGGGGTACTGTTCTTCAACACCTTCAAAGGGATCTTCTTCCATTTGTTTCAGACCCAGTGATATTTTCTTGTTTTCGGGATCCACGGCCAAAACCTTACATTTAATTGTTTCTCCCTTTTTCAAAATCTCACTGGGATGTTCTATTCTTTTGGTCCATGAGAGATCGGATATATATATCAATCCGTCAATACCGGGTTCGATTTCAACAAATGCCCCGAAATTTGTAAGCGTTCTGATTTTACCTTCCACAACGGAACCTTCGGGGTATTTCTGAGCTATCAATTCCCACGGATTCGGTTTAGCCTGTTTGAGTCCCAAAGATATTTTCTCGTTCTCTTTATCTATATTCAGTACTATAGCTTCTATCTCATCACCCACAGACAACAGTTGCGAAGGGTGTTTTATATGTTCCGTCCATGACATCTCAGATATATGTATAAGTCCTTCCACACCTTTTTCCAGTTCAACAAAGGCACCGTAGTTTGTAATTGATGTCACCACACCTTTTACCTTTTTCCCGATGGGATATTTTTCATCAATGTTTGTCCAGGGATGTTGGTATAACTGCTTCATACCGAGGCTTACACGATTTTTATCCTCATCTATGCCGATGATTTTCACTTTTATTTTGTCTCCGACGGAAAACATTTCGGAAGGATGATTGATACGTCCCCATGAGATGTCGGTGATATGAAGAAGTCCGTCGACACCACCCAAATCCACAAATGCACCGAAGTCTGTAATATTTTTAACAATACCTTCTCTAACCTGTCCGATTTCCAGTTCATTTAGCAATTGCTCTTTCTTCTTACTGATTTGATCTTCAAGTATAATTCTATGAGAAACAACAATGTTTCTTCTCTTAAAATTCAGTTTAATGATTCTGAATTTCATGGTTTTACCGATCAAATCATCAAGATCACTTATGGGATGCAGGTCAATTTGAGAACCTGGTAAAAAAGCCTCCACTCCCAGAACGTTTACAATCATTCCACCTTTTACTCTCTTTTTGATCTTTCCTTCGACATCGCTGTTGTCATCGTAAGAATCTTTAATTTTATCCCATACTTTCTCAAAATCAGCTTTCTTCTTTGATAACAGCACAAGTCCGTCTTCCGATTCGAATGATTCAATGAATATATCTACCGAATCACCGGGTTTCCATTTTTCAATTTCATCGAATTCCTCAACGGGTATTACCCCTTCGGATTTCATTCCGATATCGACTATAACATCCTTCTTGCCGATACTGATAATCTTCCCCGATAGCATATTTCTGCTGCTCTTTTTAAGTTCGTACCCTTCAAAGAGTTGCTCCTTGTCCTCGGGGGAAATTGTCTCCTTAACAAATTTCACCTTGCTCGTTTGTTTGTTCACATTTTCAGTCATATTGAAAGTCCTCCTTATATAGATTTTTTAACAATTTTCTATTTTTTTTATGACCCCGTTTATTATATAATCGGGGGTTGAAGCTCCGGCAGTAACACCGACGATTTTGCTGTTTTTAAAATTATCACAATCTATTTCATTTTTGTCCGCGACCATATATGTATTTGCATTAATGGATTTTGCAATCTCATATAACCTGTTTGTGTTGGAACTCTTTTGGTCTCCGATTACCACAAACGAATCCGTTTCGGCAGCCAGCCTCTTACAAGATTCCTGCCTCTTCTCAGTAGCATCACATATTGTATTGAAAACCTCCAGATAATTGATCTTATCAAAGAGGACACCTATTATCGATTTTGCAAGTTCCCGTTCAAAAGTCGTCTGAATAATAATACCGGCTTTATCAATGCCTGTAATGGCCATAGCTTCATCAACACTGTTTATGACAATGGAATCACCGCCTGCTGCACCTTGAATACTCAGTATTTCATCATGATTTCTTTCTCCGATGATTATTAATTTTATTCCTTCTTTCACCACCTTTTTGGCAAAATTTTGACTTCTCTTCACAAATATACAGGTAAGGTCCACAATTTTTAACCCCTTTGCCCTTGCCATATCATAAATTTCGGGTCTTACACCATGTGTCCGAATAACAATTGTCCCCTCACTGGGAATCTCTTCAACTTTATTTATTACTTTAAGTCCTCTGCTCTTCAGTTCATTCATAACAATTCTGTTGTGAATGAGATCTCCGAATATGTATATATTGTTTTCTTTTTCCATTATACGATTTAATGTATTCACAGCAAGATCCACTCCGCTGCAATACCCGTAATAATCAGCTACCTTTACTTTTCTCTTCATATAATTCTCTTATTTTATCCATTATTAACTTTGCCAAATATTCCCTGGCTTCTTTAGGCTTCATCCCTTTCCATACACCCGGATGAATCGGTTTCCCGAATGTTACGCTCAACTCACTCTTCCCCAATATGGCACTTATAAAACCTTTGTTTGTACCTACAATTAGTGTGGGAACGATAGGAACATTTGCTTTCATCATAAGAAATGCAACACCCGCCTTACCGGGCAAAAGCAGTTTATCGGTTTTGTTTCTCGTCCCCTCAGGGAATATTACAACAGGGTACCCTTTTTTGATTTTTCCCACCGCAGTTCTCATTGCATCAATATCTATTCCGCCCCTTCTCAACCTTATTGCATTGAGTTTGGTTATCAGATATGCAAAAGCTTTATTGGGAAGAAACAGTTCTTCCTTGGCAAGGAAATAGATTTCATATTTTTTTAGGGCGATACCCACAACAGGGGGGTCATAATTTGAAATATGATTGGGAGCCAGTATAAAAGGAGGTTTCGGCAAGTTTTCTCTACCATATACTTTCATTCTACAAATATGGTATAAAAAAACACCTAAAATTTTACTAGCAAACTTAAAACTTGCCTTCATTCTTAGCCAAAATCAACTCCTTTATAAAATTTACCTGCTCCTTGAATGTCATGAATGTGGTATCAATGAGCACAGCATTGTCAGCCCTTTTCAAAGGGCTTATTTTTCTGCTTGAATCTAATTGATCACGTCTGTTTAAATCGTTTTCAATTTCGTCAAGCTCTTTTATTATATTCAATTTTTCCAAATCTTTCTGTCTTCTTCTCGCTCTTTCCTTGACATCAGCCGTCATAAATATCTTTAAATCGGCATTCGGAAAGACAACGGTTCCAATATCCCTGCCCTCGCATATAACATCATGCTCGGATGCAAGCTTCCTCTGCAATTCTACCATCTTTTCTCTTACATTTCTATACGAAGAAACAATGGAAACAGTTTTGGAAACATAATCTCTTCTGATTTCCTGGGAAACGTCTTCATCATCCAACAACACGGTTATACCATTCGATTTGTTAATAAGTTTTATTTCTATGTCCCTGCTTAAGTTACTTATAACATCCTCATCCTCGAGTGGAAGCTTCATTCGCAACGCTTTCAATGTATAAGCCCTGTACATTGCTCCCGTATCAATATACAAAAACTGTAATTCTCTGCTTAGAGCAATTGCTGTTGTGCTTTTACCCGCAGCCGAGGGACCGTCTATTGCTATTATCATAATATCACCATAAATAATAGTGAAAATAACACAAAAACAGAAATTTATCAAGTAGAAAACCAATACAGCTATAAGTCAAATTCTGTCCGGATAGTTTGATATTATTCCATCAACATTCATTCTTTTCATTCTGTATATGTCGTCAGGATCATCCACCGTCCACACATAGATCTTTCTACCTACGGAATGAACTTCATTGACCATTTCTTCATCTATGAATTCAACATTCACATTTGCAGAATACACATCCAATTCCAAAAGGCCTTCAGAAAGATTAATTGGGAAACCCGATAACAAGACCCCCGTTCTTACTTTATCATTGATCCTTTTGAAATCAGCCAATTCATACTGATCAAATGAAGACACCAAAAAATCTTCATAATCGTATGTTTTGTTTTTAACAAACTCGTTAATCAAATCGGAAACATCTTTTGAAATACCTTTTCTCTTTATTTCGATATTTACACCTGACTTACCGTCTATGAATCTAAGGGCTTCATACAGTGTGGGAATGTGCTGCTCCTTTTTGATCTGTAAATTACTGATTTCATCCATTGTCAAATCCTTTACATAACCCCTTCCGTTTGTTGTCCTGTCGACTTTCAAATCATGCATAACAACAATTTCTCCCGTAGAACAAGCCTGAACATCCATTTCAATCATATTCACGTGCATCTCAATTGCCCTTTTAAATGAAAGTAATGTATTCTCGGGTTCGTACCCAGCGGCTCCTCTGTGTCCAATCTTCAAAATCATAGATTATCATGGCATTAATAATCTGATTTGTCAATATATTATGTAGATTTTACAGCAGATAGGTGAGGACATATTAACCACTTGATGACCGAAAGAACTATACTGCAATTAATGAGACTCCATCTCAAGTAGGAAGTTATAATTAACGGGACTACATGCCAATTAAGAAATAAGAAGTAAGAGATAGATGAAATATGAGACAATTACTACCGATATAATTTCTTAGTTCTCAGTCCATGATTATTCCTAAAAATAGCTGCTCCTCTTTTAGGGGAGCTGTCCGGTTTTACCGGACTGAGGGGTAAATTCCCCTCTACAGAGGGGTACTGCGTAGCAGGGGGGTGTTCTGAA
>WFRF01000102.1 GCA_015486655.1 Caldifarciminota bacterium
TCAACACCGCTTACAAGCCTCTTCACCATTCTGCCGCTTGCATCGTATACCGAGATATCCACTCTACCGCTTCTCTCTAAACCGTAACTGAACTCTGCTGCTCCTCTCACGATGTTACTACCTCTGCTCTTTATTCCAAATGATACCTTCCTGTGGTACGTTAGAAGTTTACTGCGCTCTGCTACTCCCTGTGCCTCAATACCAAAGAAGTGCATGATACTGTCTGCCAATGCCGCTTTCGTGCTCACTCCACTACCGTCCGTAAGACCGCCAAACTCAAAACTCATACCTACCGTCTTATAACTGCCAGCATCATTGGCTATTCCGCAATTGTATGAGGGGCTCGAGTTCGTGAATATTACAAAGCCCGTTCCTGCGGGATCTATATGATCTATGTAACTGTTCTCCCCTCCGTATGTAAAACTCATTCCTTCAGTGAACGTACTGTCTACTCCGCCTATAGTCGCAAGATCGGAACTACCGTCGTCCGTTGCATTCACTCCGCATAAACTCGAAAAATCATATCCGTTGTTGTACTGAGGATCATAGTACCACATATCTCCCCCTTCCATGTACAGTCTCCCGCTGTCATTCTTACACCAATCTGCCAATTTCCCTCCGTTTGTCAGGTCTATTATCCCGTTATATTGATACATACCGGCAAATACAAATACACTTGCATAATTATTTAAACTGTCTATCATCGGGCTGAAACTCGTGTAATAATCTCCCGCGTATCCCAATTCTTTTAATACGCTGTCCATAACAGGGCCTGAACTATGATTCTTATCGATATCGAATATGATATACGATTTCTTCCCCACGAGTATCTCCGCTTCACCATTTACAGGTAAAAAATTATCCCCACTTATCGTGTAACCCATATTCACAGCCGTACCGCTCTTGATACCCGCATCGGAAGTGGCAATTAAGCCATAATCGGATGTAAAGCTTGTTGAATCTGATTTTATGTCCCCTATAAAAGCTGTGCTGTCGTTTATGGTTATTCCCGAAGTGTTAGTTCTTATGGATATCCGCACATTTTTTGCTTCTTCTCCTCCACTGTTTTTTATAAAGAATTTTATCCCCACCTTTTCCCCCGGGTCCCATCTGCCGTTTCCATTACCCGTACTGTCGTCTTCGATAATTGTTCCCTTTTTCTGCACAGACGGAGCCTCTACGGGAAGGGTAAAGGATGTTGTCCATGTCGTTTCCGAAGATACGATTGTCATATTGAATGGAATATTGTATCCGTCTGAGACTTGCCCGACATCAAACTCATAGGCGCTATCTCCGAAGACCGAATCACCTGATGCCAAATCCCCGAAATATACACTATCCTTAATCATACTCACGGATGTATCGTTTGAACTCAATTTGGCATATACATCATGTGCCGAATCGGAACCAATGTTTTTAAGATAAGCATCAAAATTTATACTTTCTCCGGGGTTAATCTGACCATTGTTATTCCCTGCCGAATCCCCTATAACCCCATACAAATAGGTCACATAAGGACCTGACGGCGGAACTACTTGAACAGTATCCACAACCGGAATCTTATTCATAGCCGTTACGGTTAATATGAAAATACCCGTTTTCAAAGGAGCAGGATTTAATTTTAGAACCACACTCCCCGAAGCATCGGTATACCCGTGCGCAACCAATGTGGAATCGCTTGGATTATACAAACCGCAGAGAGCGTCTTCCACACCCGGTGTACTCACATAAAAAGAAGTGTCTCCCAAAACGATATTGTTATTATGATTTACCGTAATCGATGTCGGAGTGTTAGTTCTGACTTGAATTGAAGGATCTCCGAAAATTGTCCAAGATTGAAACATCTCCACCCCGTCCGTTGCATCAGGCCCGTACTCCTCTATCATTTTACAACTTCCATTAAAGTATAAAGCACCTATTGATGTATTAATTTTATTAATGAGTAAACGAATGAATTCGGTTTGGGAAACTGTGGGCGGTACCCACGACTGATTTATGGTGGAGCCGTAAAAATCAATTGCTCCGGTGGGAGCCGAGGGAGTACCGGCTTTAAGCCAATTTTCTGCAAAACAATCATTTCCGTTAAAATCTCCAACAACACAGGCAACTGACTGGATAAAAGGCAACCTGTTCACATTGGAAAGAGATTGTACATTGCTGTTTGTATATGCAGGGGTAGCCCATTCCGTTATGGCTCCATGACCGCAGTAATATACACACCCCCTCCCTTCGTTAAGGGCATTGGTGACATCCGTTGCATTCTGATAACCATCTATCATAAGATCCACATTGGTGTAATTGTGTGTCAGCAACGAGTCTCTCAGCCATGAAACTCTTTCCGAATCGGATGGATCACCTTGTGTGCTGCCAAGCCCCATTGCATCCTGATACCATGTCCCGCTGGTATCAGGATGCATCACATAATTAATTGAACGATTCACCATGTTCTTTATATCCGTGGTATCCGATGCGGAAAATCGTCCTATTACGGCATCGGGATAATAATCATTGCCGACAAGATACGTATAAACAGGATCACAATCCGCTCCGTCGGCTGCACCGTATGTGCCTTTGGCCGGTGTAATATCCTTCCCGTCTCCTACAAGAAGTATATATGTGATCTTATCTTTGTAGTACTCCTTTTGAATGTAGTTTTTTATCGAATCCTCGTTATTACCTCCAATATCTGACAATTTAACAAGTTTACATGGAATTCCCATTTTTAACTTCCACAGATAAAAGGGGATCATCGTTCTGTATAAATTATCCGCCGCTATTATTAACATCGGTCCTTGATCCTTTACAGCAAGATACTGAAACTCTATATTCCTGTAATTTAAAAATGTCGCTCTGTAAATATTATCAAAATTTTTATCAATTCTTTTGGGCATTCCGGCATTTTTCAACTCATTAATTCCAAATAAAGATGTGGTCTTGATGCTGAACCTAATGTGTTTTACAATTCTGTATACATTGTTTATCGGGTCATAAATAATGGGATTTATTCTGACATTCACTCCTCTGAAATCTCTCATTATAAAAGGTTTGGAAATATCGATTTCCTTTGAAGGAAATACTTCAGAATCATATTTTACCGCAAATGAATATTTAACTGTTTTCGGAGTTATGTTTCGGTACAAATTCCCCTTTGACGGTACGGGAGGATTGTATTTTGCCAAACTGGTTTTTTCTGAAATAACCGAAAGATATACATTCCCGACGTTGTTAACAATAATATTTTCATTGATATGAGGTAATGCGGGATACCCCTTTTTTAAGTAATCAACCGCTCCCGGTATTTCGAACTTTGTATATGTTTTCCCGTTTATTCCAATGTTTTTTGTAATGAATCCGTTTAAATCGAAATCTACTATCACTTCATTATTTGTCTGAGATACAATTTTCACGGTATAGGGTTCAACAGCTCTATCGTTAAAACTGACATATTCGGCGAACAGGGAAATATAAACAGAGCAAAAAACTATGAATAATGCAAATTTACGCATGCAACCTCCTTAAATTATAAGCATTACAATTGAATTATATTCACATTATTTTGATAAGTCAAGTGATTCTCGTTTATTAAGTAGGAAGTAAGAAGTAAGAACTAAGAAATTAAATATGTAATTGCTTCTATAATCCATAAGAATAGCTGCTCCTCTTCAAGGGGAGCTGTCCGGTTCTACCGGACTGAGGGGTGTTCCAAAGTTCCTACTTCTAAATTCTTACTTGCCGAGGCAGCCAGCTTTTTATGATAAAACGCTCTATTTATTATTTTCATCTTCTAAACAATGAAATTGCTTGACATATATTTTTTTTGGGTTTATTCTTAAATAAGATGTATAGTTACTTTATTATCGAATTTTGCAAAGTACCCTTCATAAAAAAAGGAATAAGTAGATGCGGCTCAAAATTGAACTGATTTCAGATAATAATGTTGTTCTTCCTGTAGGGTTTAATTCTTTCATTCAAGCACTTATTTACAACTTTCTCGACAAAGTTGACGGTAATTGGTTGCATGAGGAGGGGTATAAATTTGAGAAGAGAAGTTTCAAGCTGTTCAGTTTCTCTTCGGTTCTCGAACGAGGAAAATATCTAAGAAACGAGAAAATATTTGTATTTCAAAGGAATATAAGTTTCTATCTGTCATCGCCTCTCGATTGGATACTTGAGCAGGTTGCAAGCAATTTCATAAAAAGCGAACAGGTAATGTTAGGGAACAATCCGTTAAGGATAAACTCCATAAATGTTATGAGATCACCCGATTTTAATGATTCGAGGATTAGAATATTCGCCATAACCCCCATAGAAGTTCACTCGACAATCGTAAATGAAGAGGGAAAGAAGCTTACCTATTATTACAACCCCTATGAAAAGGAATTCGAAGAATTAATAAATGCCAATTTGCAAAAGAAATGGACAGCACTTTTTAAAAACGAATGTAATTATGATATTAAAATAAATCCGTTGTTTAGAGGGAATAGGAACGAAAGGATAGTTTATTTCGGAACGGGAAAGGATAAAACAATTATAAAGGGATGGAAAGGTTATTTTGATTTGAAAGGAGAACCGGAATTTTTGAAATTTGCGTATGATGCGGGACTTGGGAGTAGGAATTCCCAAGGATTCGGAATGGTGGATGTTGTAGGATGAGAAACATTATATACAAAAGTGGAGAAAATCTATGAAAAAATTAAAAATCAGAATGGATATGCTATCGCTTATGTTTGAGTCCGGTGGTTATGATATAGAAAATTATCTCGACACCGAAACCGGAGAGCTTTTAACGA
>WFRF01000103.1 GCA_015486655.1 Caldifarciminota bacterium
AATCCGGAATTTAAAGAGTATTCCATTGCTGTTCGGTATAAACCGCCGGATGATTTAACAGCTGCCGAAGCAGGCACTTTAATAGATGAAAAGTGTGATGCCCAGGATGTAAATTCCATATTAATTGATCTGGCACGAAGAGGATTCATTCGCATTGAGGAGATTGTAACAAAAAAATTGCTGTTTATGAAGAATATTGATTATAAAATTACCCTTTTAAAGAAATATGATAAAGAAAAGCTGGAATCTTATGAATTGAAATTTCTTGATGCGCTTTTCAGTTACGGGAGTAAAGAAAGTGTATTATTGTCATCCCTAAAGAATAGCTTTTATATGGACTATAAAGAGATTAAAAATAGAATTTATAAATCATTGGTAAAAAAACATATGTTTACGGCAAATCCAGAAAAGGTTAGGGGGAAATACATAATTTGGGGAGTAATAATTATGTTTATTCCTTTTTTCCTTCTTTTCTTTCTTTTTATTTCAAATATAAGTATTTATCTGATTCCCATTTTAATATTATCCGGTTTAATTGTAATGGGATTTGGTATGGTAATGCCCAAAAAGACGAAGAAGGGGGTAATTAAGACAATTGAAATAATGGGCTATAAGGAATATTTACTAAGGGTGGAAAAGGATGAATTGAAGGAAAAGCTTAAGGAAAACCCCAACTTATTTGATGAAATATTACCGTACGCTTTATCTTTGGGTATAGCTGATGTAGTTGCCACAAAATTCTTGGAGCTTATCTCGGAACCGCCGAATTGGTATGTTGCATCAACAACTGGAGCTTTCACCACTACAATGTTTATGAGCAGTTTGGGAAATGCAATGCACTCGTTTAACACAACATTTGCTTCTGCACCGTCTTCTTCCGGCGGTGGAAGCGGCGGGGGAGGGGGATTTTCCGGCGGCGGTTTCGGTGGCGGTGGCGGAGGCGCCTGGTAAAAATGCTTGACATTATCGTAATATGTTTGTATTCTTATATATAGAATATAAAAGGAGGAAACGATGAAGAAATTTTTATTATTGACTTTTGTGACTGCCCTTGTTTTGATTGTTGGAGTAGGATGTAATACATATGAACCAAACCCGATTATTAGAGCCTGGAGTAACAATATTGCCGTTGTCCCTATGACAGACTCAACAACCGGGGCAATTACTTTTGCTATGGACACCATATATTTTGTAAGTTTAAACAACGTTGATTGCGAAATCGATTCTCTTAATGTCGAATATTACAACGGTAGTACTCATCTGACGGGGTACGATGTTACGGGATTTGATTTGAGTCCTCTGTATATTTACGGTAAGGTAGATTCAATGAATGTTCCCATGGATACTACGTATCTTTTTAATGCTAATTTCATAATAACTAATCTTTATAACAACTATTTAAAAACAAACACAAATGTCCCTTCAATTAAAGCTCAATTTTACTTCTACGGTTCAAATTTGGGCGGGAACAAATTCTTTACATATGACGGATTTTCCGAAGCGATAATTAATCCGTTTTATCAGTAATATTGTATTCTTTGATTTTATAGAGCAGCGAACGATAACTTATACCAAGTATCTTCGCTGCTTTCCTTTTATTCATATCAGATGATTTTAGAGCTTCTTTAATAGCTGCCGCCTCTTCCATTTTTATTCTGTATTTCAAATTAATATTACCGGCGACAGGAGCCAATAGATTAAAACTTGTAATTTCAGAATTGTTAATAATAATCGCTCTTTCAATAACATTTGAAAATTCTCTTACATTCCCCGGCCAGTCGTAATTGATAAGTTCCTCCAAAGCGTTTTTTGTGACCTTAGGAGGTTTTTTCCCAATTTTACCCGAATACAGCTCAATATAATAATCGAGAAGCAGAGGAATATCTTCCTTTCGTTCTCTCAAAGGAGGAATTGTAATTGGATAGGTTGAGATTCTGTAAAATAAATCCGTTCTAAATTTCTTATTCTCGACAAGCTTATTTAAATCCCTGTTTGTAGCCGAAATAAGACGAATATCAAGTTTTATGTCGACATTTGAGCCTAAATGACGAATGGTTTTATCTTCTATGGCTCTTAAAACCTTTGCCTGAGCACTAAGTGAAAGATCTCCGATTTCATCAAGAAAAAGTGTCCCGTGATTTGCTATCTCGAATTTTCCGGGCCTGGTATTAACAGCACCTGTATAGGCTCCTCTGTCCGCTCCGAAAAGTTCGCTTTCAATCAACTCGGAAGGAATTGCTGCACAGTTTATAGCGATAAACGGGTAGTCTTTCCTCTTACTTTTGGAATGTATGTATCTTGCCAGCAGCTCTTTTCCCGTTCCGCTATCTCCTTGAATAAGAACAGTGGTTTCCAATTTGGCAACATTATCTGCCAGTTTCATTACATTTTTCATAATTTCGGTGTTGAAGATTATTTTTATTTCGTTTTTTTCCTTATCCAAATTTTCTATAATCCTTAGATGTTCCTTGATTAGTTTCTTTATCTTTATGTCTAATGCATCAAGGTTGACGGGTTTTTGAATATAATCATTTGCTCCCAACTTTATTGCGTTCACAGCCGTTTCAATTGTAGCATAGGCTGTCATTAAAATCAGGGGAATGATGGGGTAGTTTTTTCGTATTTTTTTCAATATATCAATACCGTTTTCCGAACCGAGTTTTAAATCTAATAAAATTAAATCGATAATGTTATTCTTTAAGATAAAGAGGGATTCTTCGGAATTCGATGCTTCAAATACATCGTATTTGTTTTCCGAGAAAAAAGTTTTAAGCATTTCTCTGAAATTTTTGTTATCATCAATAATTAAAATATTCATGCACTACTCCATAAATGTAATTTTTACATAAGCCCCGTTTTCATGGTTTCCCACTGTTAATATAGCATTGTGAAGTGTGACAACTTTATTAATAAAAGACATGCCTATTCCGCTTCCATGCTCTTTTTCAGTAAAAAACGGGACAAAGAGGTTGTTCATGGCATTCTCACTAAATCCTCTTCCGTTATCTTGAATTTCAAGAACGGTATTGGTATTACTCTCGTATATTTTAAAATTGATTGCTGTGGCGCCCGCTTCTTTTGCATTGATAAAAATATTTTTTACAACCTGGAGAAAGAGTTGTTTATCGATGTTCAGCGCACCTTGCTTTTGAATATCAAACGTTAGATTCAAAGAAATGGAATTTGCAATATCAATTATGTGTTTTTGGAATTCTTCAATAGCAAAAGATTGCTTATTTATCTGTTTAATACGATTAATTTCGATAAATTTGTTAATGGAATTCAGCATGTAAGTTGTTTCTGCTTCGAGAATATCCAATTCCTTGTTGTCGGATTTTTTCTGCAACATTTGTATGTAACCGGAAATAATACCAAGTGAATTTTTAAATTCATGAGCCAAATTAACGGATACGTTGCTGAGAAGTTCCAATTTACTTATATTCTTTTCGATAATGTTTTTATTTTTGTCCTTTGTAATATCAAATAACATGTAGAGATTACCAAGATATATGTTATTTCTTTTTATTATGTTTTCAACCACAAAATATATATTGTCTCCGATTTTAATCTCGTTTGCGTTTTGGGAGGAGAGTATCTCTTTAATTTCTTCGAATGAAGGTGAAATACGATCTGCCAGCTCATTTTTGTAGAGAAGTGCTTTGTCCTTAAAAAGAAAAATCGGAACATCCATAATATTCAGGGTTGATGTTAAATAAGTCTCCACATCCTTTGAATGTTCCTTTTCTATTTGATAGAACTTTTTAAGTTCTTCGTTTTTTTCTTTTAGAGCTTTGATTGTTTCTTTAAAAACCTCGGGTATATATTTATAGTATGATTCGTCCTTAACGGGGGTTCTCACGTCTTTAGCAAGAGATTCCATGTAGATCATAGGTTTGAAGGCTAAAATTGAAATGATAACAAAAACGAGAAGAATTCCAAAGGATGAAATAATAGCCATGATTATTAAAGAACGCTGAGAATCGATTATTTGAAACAATGGACTTCTGTATTCCCCAACTATATAGTACTGTTTGGTTATTTCAGGAATTATAAACTGATAGTGTTCTTTATCAATTCTCAAAATTGTGTTTTTAATAATACCTTTATGAAGTTCCCTGTAGAAAATCCCCAAGTTGATACCTTTTATACTATTTTTATCGGTGGTTCTTCCTATTATTGCCAGATGTTCCAGATTGAATATTCGTCTTGCATCATCCAAAAAAGTATCCGGAGATAAAACACTGTATTTATCCATATAGTTTTGAATGTAAGCGATTTTATCCAATTCATTGTTATATGTACGGTTTATTGCTTCTATACTTGAAAACAATATGTAAAGATTCAATACTAAAATTATTAGAACCACGAATAAAATGGAATATTTATATTGTGACTTCATAACTAAATAATAAGTGGATTATATCGTTTTGTCAATTATTATATTGTTTTCGTATAATTCACTCTCAATACGGCCAATTAGTTTTTTAGAGATATCAAACTGTTCATAGATGAGTCTGTTTATATTGTCTGAAATTTTCGATATGCTCAACTTTTTTTTGCGATTGTTTATTGCTTCGATCGAAAGAGCTTTTAATTCTTCATCAAAATTGTCATTAAAAGGGAGTTTAAGCACATCGTTAATATTTGTATGAGGCGTACCGTTAAACTTGAAAAGGATATATTGAGCCAAATGAGAATTAAGATAGGAGAGGAGATAAAAAAGATTAATATCCTTTGGTATGATACAGGGTGTAACAATATCGAAAAGATACCCAGTGGGCTTATAAACCGCAATGAACACGGAATCATGATCAATATTGTTAAATACGATTCCCTCTTTATCTTTAGCTGACAGATGCCTTTTCTTAACTGCACGTTTATTTTCTTTAATCAGATTCTCAAAGCGCAGCCAGTAATTGAATTCCTGCCAGTAACTCTTACGTCTTTTCAATCTTTTAATATACGGTATTGAGCCATTTTCAGGCTCATGAATTACATAACGTTTCACATTGTTCGTTTGAATACCGACTAAGCAACTGATATGCTTCTCCAAATTGTCATTATTTTTTAAAATGTCAATTATTTCGGGAGCGAAATTATTAAACGGAAGAATGTAATTTTTTATATAAAAATACTGTTTAGGGATTTTGCTTATCTGCTTATCAAGTTTAAAATAGAAATTGCTGATTTTCTTCTTTCTTAAATTGAGGATAATACTTCCGACATTTGCATTTTTAAATGATTTGGAATCCAGCTTGTGAACGGTAATATCCAAATTTTCCTTTAAAAGCAGTTCCCTTAATTTGAGATAGCCCTTTAAAAAAATAAAACTTTCACTGAGAATAAAAGCTATTTCTCCATTTTTACTAATCAAGGATAATGATTTTTCAATAAACATTGAGAATAAGTTCCTGTTTCCCAATAGAAAATTATTTTTATATTTATCACGATAAGCGATAAATTTTGTATCTACAAACGGGGGATTTCCAAATATTACATCAAATTTATTTTTTAAATTAAGTGTGAGAAAATCGTCTTGTATGATGTTTAAATCACTCAATGTAAATTTAAGCTCATGGACATAAACGTAATGTAAAAACAACAATTTAAAATAGTAAATTAATTCCGAGTCCATTTCAATAAGGGTTATTTTATCAATTACTTTATTTATCGGCAAGGATAATTTATTCAGTCGATCTAAAAGTTTAAAGATAAAAATCCCCAACCCTGCTGATGGTTCAAGATAAGTGTTACCATCGCGGATATCAATATCGTTTATAAGATGTTCGGCTATTGATGCAGGTGTGAAATATCTGCCCGTTTTTCTGTTGTGAGGTAATGATTGAGCGACAAGATTGTATAATGTATAAAATTCTGTTGTGCCGGATTGTTCCGGTGTGGGGATATTGGGAGGTATTTCTATATTATTTTTTATAAATGTAAACTCTTCGGTTGATATTTTAGAAAAAAAAGTACGTAATGTATCACTCTTCAAGTTTTCCCTCTCCGGTTCGTATTATAGCCCATTTAAAAAGGGCAGGTCCTATAAAATCGGTAATAATGACCATAGTGATTATCATAGTTTTTAGCTGCACCCCTATTGAAGGGAAAAAACTTTCAACCATTATTGCTATGGCAATGGATAATCCTGATTTGTTTATGAAAGCGGTCCAGGCATAATTAATCAAATTATAAGCTGTTTTCGGATCCTTTTTCCTGTTAAATTTAACGGGGATATAAATTCCCAATTGATTGAATACCAGTATAATGGTAAGTAATATTATTGCGGTAAGCCAACCATACTTGAGAATGGGCAAATCAAGTGAAATTCCGTTTATTGTAAAAAATATTATAAAAACGAAGAAGGCAAGGGATTTAATGTTCTTGGAAAATACGACAGAAACATCAGTATAGTTTTTTATATAAAATCCCGTTACTATTGCCGTCAATAAAAGATCATAGTGAAATATGCCCTTAAACTCAATGACAAAAAAGGAGATTATGAACAGAAAGAGAGGGAGAAAGAGATTTACCTTTTTGATGTAATATTTTATTATGATTCCAAGCAGTATGCCGGATATGAATGAAACAAAAATTTCCAAAAATATAAATGCGGGGGATTGAGAAGAGTTCGTACCGATGAGCATAAAAGTAATGGGGAAAAGAAGCAGCATGATTACGTCTTTTATGATAACAATACCCAAAAGTATTTCCGTGAAAGGGCCTTTTGCATTTGTTTCATCAATGACAGCAATGGTTGTAAGGGGAGATTTGGCTATTCCCACAAGCCCCATTATTACGGCGATTTTAATAACAAATAATTTTGGCATGTTTTTTATAAAGGGAAGTAAATGTTGGCCGAAAAAGAGAATTGTAAGAAAAACGGCTGTGAATATCAGGAATATTTGCAGGAACGTTATGCTGATTACCTGTTTTATCTCTTTTTTCATGAAAATTAAATCAAGTTCGCTACCGGCCATAAACGCTATTACAATCAGTGTAAATTTATCGATAAACTTTAAACTTGATACAATTTCGGGGGCGGACATTTTCAAAACAAATGGACCTATAATAATTCCGAAAATAGTATACAGTGTCACTTTCGGCAGATTTGTTTTTGATAATAGTTTTGAAAAATAGAAAGAGCCTATAATCATGAATCCGAAAAACAGAGACATTTCCATACCTGTATTGTTTTGCCAGTTCAGATTCTTGGAAAAGTACATTAAAGCAAGGATGAAAATAAGATATAAGATCCTCATGATTTGTTTTCTCCGACAAAATAATAAATAGTATATAAGACTACATTTGCTATTATAACGGATGATGCCGCCTTTGTGAGAAGTGAGTTATTTATTATCACCATACTTAGTAATATTGTATAAAGTATGCCGGTTTGGGGTATAACCCCGTATGAAAATTTACCTACATAGTGTTTGAAAATAAACAGTGTGATTGTTATGGATGCAAAATGTATAATCAGATAAGGCAGAGATAAAATCATTGAATGATTGAATGTCAAAAGTGAACCGCCAAACAACAAGAGTCCAATGTAAAAAGGATGTTCCAGCGAATTTATTATGTCTTTGAATTTAAAATATTCTTTACCGGAAGTGTTAGCGAGAATGAACCCTATAAAAAACATATTTGAAGCGGCGTTTATATTTAATATATAACTTATTACAACATTAAAAATAGCAATCCCGAAAAATACCACCAAAAACTCATTTTGATCATTCGAATTTTTAAATAGAAAATACATAATACCGGAGAACATTAGAATATCAATTAAGGAAAACAGTATAGAAAGCCAATAGTTTATGCTTAAAGGGGAACCGCTTTTAAACAATGGAGTTAATATAATCAAAATCAAAAATATTAAGACGAGTATGATATTTGAAATAATTGATATAAGACTCTTATGCATTTCCTTACCACTTGAAAAGAAATAATAGGACGGAAGGATTGATGCGGATAATACTGTTAAAAAAATCAGCGGATAAGGAGGAATTTTAAAAATGAAATGATTCGTTATATAAAACAACCCCAATGAGATTGCGGAGGCGGATATAAAAAAAATTGCTGCTAAAATAAAAATCTCTTTAATTTTGGTTATCCCCTTGAGTTTCAGTTTCAATCCTGCAAAAAGTGCGGTAGCCCCTATGAGAAGATTAATAATGGGTTCCAATTGGATATTCTCAGTTTTGCTCAAGAAATTTAATACGTAGGGGCCCAAGAGAACTCCGAATCCGATCATCACAATTTCAATGGGGAACAAACGGAAAATATTTTTTCTGAACAGTAATGTTCCTAAAATTGCGATTAAGAGGAGGGTGATGATTATATATAAATTGGTCATAAACTTAAACCTACGGAAAGGTTGAATGTTTTAAGAAATTTCCTTATATGGTTATACCTCAACTCGGTATTTACAGTTAATTTTGTGTTCTCTCCCATATTGTATTCCCCGTTTATTTTAAGTAACAAATCTATACCTCTTGGGTAAATTTCATCTATTTCTGCAAAACGAGTATTATATTTATAAAAATTATAACTGAAAATCGGGGTAAATGTAAAGTGTGAATTGAGAATATCCATTCCAAAAGTAAGGCCGGTTCCCATATTAATAATATTTTGCTTTTCCGGCAGATAGTAGGAAATATATTGATCTATAAATTTTATGCTGAAGGGGAATTTACCATATTCTAAAAAGCCCCCGTAATCTATCCGGTTAGATTCCAAATATGGTGTTTCGTCGTTGTGTGTATTAAGGGCAAGATGGATTTTATAAAATTCCTGTTTTTTGTATCGTAAGAGCAATTCCATATACGATTTTGCAGAGTGTACGAATAATGAAGAAGAGAAATCGGACTTGAGAGTTATATCATTCTTATTGAAATGTTTTTGAATGAGATTAGTAATTGAGAATCTCCTGTCTTGGTAAATTGAGTCATTTATCTCCGTAAAATATTTTTTAAATGATGAAGAGTTATTGAAGATAAAATACCTGTTTGTGCGTACTGCAATGTTAATATTGTATGTTTGCAGAGGTGAATCGTATTGTTTATAGAGTAATTCTTTTTTGAAATGTCCGTTTTCAACGGGGTAATATACGTTATTCAGTGAGTCATAATCATAATTGCCGTTTGTAGATTCTATAAATTGCGGAACGGTAAAATATGGTTTATATATACCGCCTTCGCCTGAAGTGGAAACAAAAAAGAATCGATATCTTTTTGAATAATGTAAAACAAACTGATCTGTTAAATTCGTACTATCCTTTTTAAGGGAGAGCCTAAACAGAAGATTCTTGCCGTTCAACGAGAAATCACAATTCAGTGAAGAATAATGAGTGTAGGACTGATTATATGCCGAGAGAGATAATATTGATTTCTCAACACCTATTCCCCTTTCAACCATATTAATCGAGTCCGAGTCGATATTGTTTATAAAATATTTTATAACCAAATCCTCTTTTTTTACTCCGACTGCGACATTGTTTCTAGACTCTCTTCGGTTAAAGTCGGATGGTGAGATATATTTGCCTGAGTATTCAGTGAAAATGTATCTGTTTAAATTTAATTTAATATGGTTGTCAGATTTGAAAATTTTTTTCTCAGATAGCAATTCGGCACTTGCCGATCGGATATACAGGACATCTTTGTAATTATATTCCATAACAAGCCCGGGAAGAAAGACATTCCGCAATTGTTGAGTGCTGTCGATATTGTAATCCGACTGGATTTCTGAAATGCGATTTGAGAAACCACTATTTTTGATATTGCTAAACCAGTTGAATATCGGAGAGAATTTTATTGTATCTGTATTCGATGAATAGGTTTTATTGTACATAAGACCTGTAAAGTAGCTGAAATCACTGTGGTTTACAAGGATGTTGTTCTGTTGTTGTAAGATGTTGAGATATCCTTTGATGCCGGAATTGCTTCCCTCAAATGTTATCATTCTCTTTAGTTTCGGCGTACGTATTTTTATTATGGGTAAATAATCCCCGTTTCCTTGTCCGACAAACAGGTATCCGTGGATTGTATTATCAAAGACATAGCTCCCCATGTTATCTCCCATGTATGTAAAATAACATCGGTAATCACCGCGATTATTCCCGACATAGACAAATCTGTTGTTTTCGCTTATATATTCTCCCAGATTATTCCCGACATACTTACTTCCTTTTAAAATGATGAAAGAATCAGTGACCGTTGCTGAATCGTATGAAAGGTTAAATATATTTCTTTTCCAGTCTCTTGTTTCATCATAGGCAACGGTTAAAAAATTATTCAATTTTGTGTTTACATGAAAATAATGCCGGATATTATATTTGCTTTTAAGCTGATAAGAGATGTACGCACGATCGCCGCGATTTATATTTAACAAGGGTAAAAATGTAATTGTGCCGTAATGATAATCAATGGTATAGTCAATGCCATTTGTGAGTTTCTTGTCGTTAAGAACGACAATTTCGCTGTTTGGAGCAATATAATATAGTGTATCATTATTCGGTATGATCTCATACGGACCCAGATTATTGTTTTCAAGTGAAATTTCGGTATTCCCTCTTTCTCCGCCGTCCAATCCGGCAATTATCCTTAGTTTGTCCCCTGATTTAACATCGAGACCGATCATTCTTTGGCTCAGTTCATTCGATTTATACTTAATATCGCCAAGTAATATGCTTTTGTCTTCCTTTGCAATCTTAACATTTATGCCCGATATATCGGAAAGAAATGCACCTTCTCCGGAGAAAATGCCGTTATTGTCATTAATATAACCGTTTACAGTTAAACCTCCGTTAAAACGATAATCAAAGTGATTGTTTGAAACGGAGCTTATAGTGAAATCGTTGTTATCGTTCATATTAAAGTTGAGTATGTTGAGACCGTTTACGTATCCATTTTTTGATGCATATTCCTTTTTGGTTTTCTCAAAATTACTGCGGGAAGAATCGATATAATTCGAATATTTATAGGGGAGATGTTTTCTGATCGTAAATTTCATGTCCTTTGAATCATACCTTACAATAAGAAAGACTGTGTCTTTAAAGTCGGTTCTGTTGTGAATAAGCCCGCGAACGGAATCTATTCCGATGTCATTAATTATGCTGTCCGGTTCTATATTTACATTATAAATATTTCCAAATGAAAGAATGTACGTTCCTTTTTCTGATAAACAAAGTGTATCTGTAATCTCTCCGCTAACATGCAGAGAAAAGAGTTCAATAAGTAAAACTAAATACAGAATCTTTCGCATATATTATTAACCTGTTACCCGTTGAATAAAATTTATCGGGAATATTGTTAAAACCCGTAATATATTTATTATTAATGAAAATGCTGTCCTTTTTCAAAAGTATTAAATTATTATTTTTGTCCGAGCAAAATGAGGAAACATTACCATCAATGAAGGAATGCTCCCGTGATGAAAGAAAATATTGAAATAGGGTATCATTTCTTAAAAAAAGTATTGTTTTGTTTTGCCATATGTAAAAAGATTTAATGTTCCCGGAGATAATTGGAATATCGTTTTTCCATAATCCTACATCATTTAAGAGGTAAATTGCGTCGGGCATATATATGAATGATTTCATGTTATCTAAATAGTACAACGTATCAATTCTATGTGTTAAAAAACTGAATTTGCATGCATAATCATTCGATATGTAGAACAGGTTATTTTCTGTGTAGTAATAGTAAGATAAATTATTCAAGTCATTAATTAAAATTAAGGTATCAGGATAAATCTCCGAAAGTCGATTGTATTTGTATCGGAGAATTAAAGAATCTGAAAGAACAAGGGTACTGTAATCATAATATTTCAAACGATTGGAATAAACATGGAGCGAAAAACAGAAGAGAAAAGGTATGATGAATATGTAATATTTAACCTTTTTTGCGATCATCTAATACATCATTCAAGACATCATGGGGAATCGGTTGGGGATAATCCCCGGAAAAGCAAGCTGTACAGAAACGATTAAATTTAACTTTCGAATCCGTCTTTACAGCTTTTATCATATCCTCATAATCCTGATAAATTATGGCATCCGCATTAATAAACTTGCGGATTTCATCAATACTTAATTTATTTGCAATAAGTTCGGATTCTGTCTGCATGTCTATTCCGTAATAACACGGATATTTTACAGGCGGGGAATAGGAAGCAAAATAAACCTCAACGGCTCCCGATTGTTTAATCAGGTTTACAAGTTCTTTTGATGTGTTCCCCCTGACAATACTGTCATCAACAAGTAACACCTTTTTACCTTTCAGCTGTTCTTTAACGGGGTGTAACTTTTGCTTTATGGAGCTGACACGTATGTTCTGTCCGGGCATAATAAATGTCCTTCCTATATACCGGTTTTTTATCAATCCTTCCTGATAGGAAACTTTCAATCGTTTCGCTACGGCTAATGCGGCATTTCTTGCAGTGTCGGGAACAGGTACTACTATATCCGGTGATAATCCGATACGTTTTATTTTATCGGCAAGGGTTTTTCCCAGATTGTATCTTGCTCTGGCTACCAATATGTTATTCATAATTGAGTCGGGACGTGCAAAGTAAATATACTCAAAAATACAAGGACGGAATTCTTTCGGGTTAATAACTTCGCTGTAGAATTCTCCTTGATTGTTAATAAATATCATTTCACCGGGCTTTACGTCCCTTACGATGTTATATCCCAATGTATCAATGGCACACGATTCGGACGAAAAAATATAACCGTTGCCTTTTTTACCGAAAACCAGAGGTCTGAAACCGAAGGGATCTCTGTATGCTAATAAACCGAAATCCCCGATTATGGATACAATAGAGTAACTTCCTATTATCATTTTGGATGTATTTGTTATGGCATCCTTTAAAGTTTGTATGG
>WFRF01000104.1 GCA_015486655.1 Caldifarciminota bacterium
ATACTGTCAATAACACCGTTTCCATTGGCATCGAGAAGGGAATGGATTACCCTCAAAGCATCTTTTATTCTTGTTGAGTAATGTGTGGTAACGGAAGTGTCAGTTGACCATGAAGTAGGACCGTTCAGGCTTATTTTAAGCTCATTGTTATATGTATGCCAATGCCACACCCAATAATACCAAAAATCTTTACCTTCCATATTTATATAACATTGTACGGAATCAATTGTTCCCATACCTGTAACATTGATTTGATCTTGTACGTCTTCTGTATCTGTTTGCAAGGCAAAACTTCCTCCGTCAAAATCCGTATAATTGCTACCATGATAGAATCTGAGTTTCCAATCGTTCACTATTACGCTGTCAAGATTATACTTGCTGTGTATTTTTAATGTCCATATGGTATCGGCATCGGCGCCGTCAAACCAACTCATATCTCCGGGACCATCCGAAAAAATCTGATTATCGTACCATCCCTTAATGGTTTCGTTATGATAACCGCTATAATTATGAAGGATTACGCTAACGTTATGAGTAACAGTCGTATCATAATTCACGGTTTGGCTGGCCATAGAGCCGGATCTGTCAATAAGAATCATAACCGATGCGGGAACATCAGCGCTTCTGAACAAACGTTCATCTTTTATGTGTCCGAACAGAAAAACAGGAGACAATAGCAAAAGCAGTATCAGTCTTTTCATTATTCTCCTCCTCCTTCTTCTTCTTCCGTATTTTTTAATATATAATTTTCGATTTTTTTCATCGGAGATAGTCTTAATACTACCGGTAATACTTTGTAATCTCCGTTTTCGGTTTCATATACTATGTATGAAAGAAAAACTTTATGATTATCTTTAAATTGTTGTGTTGCTTCTATTTTTTCTCCTTTGGGAGGAGTCGATGAGATTTGTATGTTTTCTTTGTCATTCCCGGATATTTTATCGATAAGCATAGGAGCCTTGCTTTTTATTTTTTTAATATCCGTTTTGGGATCTCCTAACTCTTTTATTCCCAATGAAGAATATGTTTTCCTTTTTAACCGTTTCCATTGATTGGCGAGTTTCCCTTTGGAATATAAAGCCGTATACCGATTAAATTTTGGTAACTTATCCGATTCTTTTATAAGCTTCAAATTTTTCGGAGCCCTGATTATTGTAATATCTTTGGGAAGAAGCACTTCACCGCCACCGGAAAAAATGTCCGAATCAAGGTTTATAAAATGCCTAACCAATGCACTGTTTCCGTAATCAGAAAAAACTGATGAATGTAAAACAGTTTGACTTATTTCTAATGTATTATCATTTTTCATTGGTGTCCATGCAATACTCCCCAATAGAGTTATTAAGGAAAGAATATAATATAGCATGATTACCTCCTTATCTGTACATAGTATGTCCCATCATTGATTCCCCTCCGGGAAGCGTAAATGATGCGACTATTTCTATTGTTCTTTTAGCTGTTTGATTTGTACCTCTTTTAATTTCTCCTGTTGTTGTATAACTTAAATAAGTGCTGTAATTATCGAAAAACGGATTAGTGTTTGTTATTAAAGGAATAGGAGACAGAATGCCAATGTCTGAAGAATCGCTTGAAAACGCTATTTTGTATCCGTATGTCGTGTCAGTGCCGGAAATGATAGTATCATTGGATGAAATCGTATCCAGATCACGGAATTTGGGCAGGTAAGAGATAACGATTTCAGAAGTATTCTCGGCGAGCTTAATGGTTCTTTTTCTTCTGAAAAGATTTAAACTTGAAAGCAGATCGCTTTGTGTCATTAGAATAACGACGGATAGAAGTCCGATCAAAACAACAACCAACCATAAAACCGTTATCAATGACATTCCTCTACGTATTTTCATATATCCTCCGTTATTTAATATTCCTTATTGAACATACATTTGTATATATTACATGTTCCTTCTTATCAGGAGAGTGAACATTAACTGTAAATTTAATACGATTAACTGGTAGCCTACCAGCTGCAAGAACGTAATTTCCATTTAAATCAACTTCTTTTACGGGTAGTTGCGATGATAAAATAGAATCTCCCTTTGTATCGAAATATTGGAATGTAATGGAACCTACTCCTGTAAGTGCGGGAAAATTGTCGATGAAGAGCGTATCGTTTGCTACTTTGATAATATGTACATCTGTAGCAGCGTCAACCATTCCCGGCGTACCATTATCCGAATCGTAGGTGTATTCCAGAGAATCCTCACTACCACTGACAATGCCGAACATTGTTGACGATGTGAGAGGTAATCTACTTAAACCTATTTTTCTTATTTCGTTTGTTATGTAACTGCTGACTTTGCGAGCTTTTATATTTAAATCGGATATGGTTTCTTCTCTATGCATCATCTTTTCCTGATAAATAAATGTCCCGGCAACCATGATCGTTACTATACTCATTATAACGAGTGTTATCATTAATTCGGTTAATGAAAATCCTTTTCTTTTCATATCATTCCCCTTTACCTGTGTCTCGAATATACAACGTTAATTGAATCGATTTTGTTAGTTCTTTTATTTTTGGTCTTTATTACACATAGTAATTTTGATCCAGGTGCATAGGGAGAGTTATCGGTGAATTGTTTTCTTCTAAGGATAACATTGGAAACGAAAGAATCCTGCCCGATTACATCGGTTTTTGTATACAAAGTTTCTCCGTTGTTCGCAATACTCCACAAGCTGTCGAACATGAGATTTCCTGTCGTGGGTTCTTCCATTAAGTATCCTTTGAAAGATTCAAATGTTTCTTCCGAAACCATTGCCATTCTGGATCGGTGTTCGCTTTTTATCATGGAAGAACTGTTAGCAACGAAGAAAGTTACGACACCTACCATGACAATGGAGAATATTATCATTGCAATTAATATTTCTATTAAAGAAAACCCTTTCCTCATATTATTTCACCTCCATTACCCCGAGAGGGGAAATAAAAATATTTTTTACTCGATTGGTTTTTGTATCTCTTAAAACGAATGTTCTTGTAGAATCTGTTGTGTTTACCCTTCCACCGGGAGTGATTGTGAAAGTAAGGGTGTTGTTGGGAATTATAATCGAAAATCGATTTGGGTCGATGAAAATAGAATCTCCTTGAATTACAGAACCTCCTTGTAATCCTAAAATGACACTGTTGTTTTTATCTATCACTATTTGACAATCCTTACCGCTGATAACAGCAGTTTTATTGATTCGCACATAAAGGTTCTTGATAGAATTTGCCTTTGTATCAATGATATTTCTGGAACGGGAATTAGAGAAACTCAATATGCTGACTCCGATAAGTATACCGAGTATTACTATTGTAACACTCAGTTCGATAATCGTGAAGCCTTTTCTAAATCTATTCATAACTACCTCCATATATTTATTTATGCAATTGTAATGCCTGTTTTAACTAAATTTAATTTTAATCTATTTCAAGAAATAATTCAATAGGTATATGCAAAAAATTTCATAGTGTGCAATATTTTGCACACTTTTATTGACAATACCGATAAGTGAGAAGTAGGAACTGAGAACTAAGAAGTAAAGAGGCTACGCCTCAAGTAAGAACTGAGAACTGAGAAGTGAGAACTAAGAAATAGGGAGCAAGGGAAGGATCTGTCATTCCGGACTTGATCCGGAATCTCAATGAGATGCTGAACCAAGTTCAGCATGACATTTATAAATTCCCTCGGGAAGAGGGGTGTCGCGTAGCGACGGGGTGTTCTAAAGAGGCTCTGCCTCAAGTGAGAAGTGAGAAATAAGAAGTTAGAATTTAAATATGAAATTGATTTAATTATACCATGTAAATAGCTGCTCCTCTTTTAGGGGAGCTGTCCGGTTCTA